>JACQEZ010000004.1 GCA_016200325.1 Candidatus Manganitrophaceae bacterium | reverse complement strand
CATCGGCATTCGAAGCTGCTATGATGAAGGGAAAAGAGTAGCCGAAACCTTGATGATGGACTATCATCGGCAGTATCGGATCGATATTCGCATTGTGAGAATCTTCAACACCTATGGGCCGCGCATGGCGCCGGATGACGGAAGAGTCGTCAGCAACTTCATCCTCCAGGCCCTGCAAGGAGAAGAGATCACCCTCTACGGAGACGGCCGCCAAACCCGCTCCTTCTGTTATGTCAGCGACCTCATTCGAGGGCTGATTCAGATGATGGAGACCCCTGATCTGACCGGACCGATCAACCTGGGAAATCCGGAGGAGTTCACGGTGCTGGAGCTGGCCGAGAAGGTCATCGCACTGACCGGGAGCCGATCAAAGATTGTCAAAAAGCCGCTTCCGCAAGACGATCCGACGCAGCGCCGTCCCGATATTACACGGGCGAAGCAATCGCTTGGATGGACCCCCTCGATTCAACTCGAAGAGGGGCTCAAGAAGACGATTGCCTATTTTGCAGAGCGGCTCCGCCTCTCACCCGAGACCCTAACCCCGGCGGCAAGGCCGATCCGACTGAATCAGAACGGCAATGGGGAGCGTTCCGACGGAACGCCTTCGCAACGCCGGCCGCGTCTCTCCGGCGGCGCGGTCCGCCGCGTCGGCTAATCGGTTCACTCACATCTTACATATCAAACGCAACGGGCTCCGTTCGGAGTCCGTTGCGTCTCCCCCTCCTTGCGTCAAAGAGGTCTTCTCTATCCATTTTCCCGTCTGAATAAGGTCAATTCCCTATAGCGAAATCTCAAAGATCTGATACCCTGATCGGTTTAGGGTGAACCGATTTCTCTAAGATGAGAGAGCGGATGTAACGGGTCGGGGAAGAGATAACGAATGAGCAATGGGGAGAAGCAGGGGACCTGGTCGTACCAAGGCCGGCGCGCGCTGCGATTTATACAGCCTTTTCGGGGCGCCATCGGGGTGGTTCTCGGACTGACGCTTAGTGGAGCGGTCTTCAGCGCGTTTGAGCCGTTGGTCCTCAAGGCCCTCTTCGATGAACTCGGCCACGAAGCGACCCCGCGGAGCATCGCAATGAACGTCGGGATGCTGCTGCTCTTAGGGCTCGGCCATGAAGGGGTCTTCGCCTTATCGAGATGGCTTTCTTGGCGGGTCCGTCTGGGGGCCCATTATAGTCTTCTCGAAGCGACCGTCGACCGGCTTCAGTCGCTCCCGCTGACCTTCCATCGGCAGGAGAGTGTCGGCGGGATCATGACCCGGCTCGACCGTGGGATTCAGGGATTTTTGGAAGCGCTCAGCGAGATCGTCTTCAACGTCCTGCCGGCGCTCGTCTATCTGGCGCTTGCCCTCATTGTCATGGTGCAGTTGGACTGGCGGCTTTCATTGATGGTGATGGCCTTTACCCCTCTACCGGCGCTGATCGGTGCCTGGGCGGCTGAACAGCAGACAGAGCGGGAGCGGACCCTGCTCGATCGGTGGGCAAAGATTTATTCCCGCTTCAATGAAGTTCTCTCCGGGATCGCCACCGTCAAGAGCTTTGCCATGGAGGACGAGGAGAAGCGACGCTTCCTCCACGATGTGCGCGATGCCAATGCAGTCGTGGTTCGTGGGGTCGGGTTTGATGCAGGGGTCGGGGCTGCGAAGAACCTCGTGGTGATGCTTGCCCGGGTCGCCGCGGTCGCCCTCGGCGGTCTCTTCGTCTTTCGGGGGGAGATTACGTTGGGGACCCTCATCGCCTTTCTCGGATATGTCCAGGGGCTCTTCGGGCCGGTCCAAGGCTTGACCGGGATTTATCAAACGCTGCGGCGCGCCTCGGTCTCGCTCGGCACCCTCTTCTCCATCCTCGACGCCGAGGACCCGCTCGCCGATGCGCCGGACGCCGCCGACGTCGGACCGATTCGAGGGGAGGTTCGCTTCTCGAATGTCTCTTTTGCTTATCATGAGAAACGGTCGCTTCTGCGCCAGATCGACCTCTCTGTCCGTCCGGGAGAAATGGTCGCGCTGGTCGGGCCGAGCGGGGCGGGAAAGACAACGCTCATGGCGCTGCTGCAGCGCCTCTATGATCCGACGGCCGGCGCCATTTTCATCGATGGGGCCGACCTGCGGCGCCTTAAGCAACGATCCCTTCGGCGGCAGATCGGCGTGGTCCTCCAAGAAGCGCTCCTCTTCAACGATTCGGTCCGAAATAACATCGCCTACGGTCGACCGACCGCCTCACTCAGCGAAATCATTGCGGTGGCCGAGGCGGCCAATGCGCATCCCTTTATCGAGCGCTTACAGGAAGGGTATGAAACCGGGGTCGGGGAGCGGGGAGCAAGGCTTTCCGCCGGAGAGCGGCAGCGGATTGCGATCGCCCGCGCCTTGTTGAAGAACCCGCCGATTCTCATCCTCGATGAGGCCACCTCCGCTCTCGATGCAGAGTCCGAAGCGCTGGTTCAGGAGGCGCTCGCACGGCTGATCAAAGGACGGACCACCTTTGTGATCGCCCACCGCCTCTCCACCATCGTGGAAGCCGATCGGATCCTCGTCCTCAAAGAGGGGGAGATCCTCGAGAGCGGAACCCATGAGGCGCTGATCCAGGCCGACGGCTACTATGCCTCCCTCGTTCGCCGGCAAGCGCTGCACATTGTCCGAACCGAAGAAAGACCGGTCCATCCACACAACCTCCTCCCCGCCGTCATATCCCGTCCCTAACCTCATCCACCTTCAGCGAACGTCTTCTGTGGCAGGGGTCCAGATCCGCTGGGGTGTCTCGGTCTCGGTTTTCTGGTTCAGTGCATAGCGCCGAACGACCCACTCGGTGAAGAGGGCGAACTCCTCTAGGACCTGCGGCGGCGAGGTGTGGTGCGGCTGCCGCCCGCGGGACGGCGGGGTAAAGCAGAGGGTGATCGTCGTATCGAATTCGGCGAGCGCATCCATCTGACGGTCGAACCATTCAATGGCGCCCGGCCGATGCCAATCGGCCCAGCTGAGTCCCGTCCTTAATTTCTTCACTCCTATTCGACGGAGCCAGCCGACGGCGGCGTCGAGCCGGTGGTCTTGAAAATGAAACCACTGGCAGACGCCGAGCTGCGGATTGAAGCAGTCGAGCGCCGGCTTTGGTGTTCCGTCATCGCGGACCAGCCCCATGTAGAAATGACGATAATAAGAGCTTCCCTCGCTCTCCTTGTGTCGGGTCGTCGCCTCCCAGTCGGCCGGCAGGTCCAGCAGGCTGTACCAAAAAATCCGCTCCACCCGCCCGAGTAACAGCTCCGTCGTCCGTTGCAGGCCAAAAATCTGGACCTCCTCCGCGCCGAAGGTCGACACCCCGACTTCTGTGACCCATACAGGCTGTCCGGCCGCCTGTTCAATCTCCTCGATCTTCTTCGGCCACTCTTTGAGCTGCCAGTGGTTCCAGTCGAGTGGAAAGCCATGCACCGCCACCACGTCGACGCATTTCAATAGACCGTATCCGCGAAGTAAAGAGATGAAATTCGGATCGATCGGAGAGATCCCGCCGAGCACCCGGCGGAGCGTCGGAGCGAGCGTCCGTACCCGCTCGGCGGCGAGCCGCGTCATCTCGGTGTAGTCTCTCCATTCCGGATCGATCTTGAAGTCCCAGTGGGAGAGATTGTTTGGTTCGTTCCAAAACTTGATCGCCTCAATCATTGCGCATCGCGCCTCCTCTGGTTGCGCCGGCCTGGAGTCTTAAATTTTGATTCAGCCATGCAATCGTGCCGACGTCGTATCTTATACCCTCACCGGCCGATCCGAACCGGCCAAGCGATCTGAAAGGCCTTCGTCTTATAAATACTCCTATGATATTTGATCCGATGGGTATCGCAGCTTCAAAGCTTAATAAAAAAGGGTAGCGTGTTTAAAAAGAGCGCGTCAAGTAAGCGAACTTACAAATGTTGAAAAAGGTTTCAGTCGCGTAAAAATGATGTCGAACTCTCTGCAAATGATTTCGAATCTTTTTGTCATGCCGATTACATTCGCATTTTAACGAGAATGCAAAAGAGGGCCGGGCTGGACCACATTGTGGAAGAAGTGGATATCTAAAAAATGCCTTCCATCAGAAAAATCAGCGTTCCATTTTAACTTAAATTACGGGCATATTCCTTATAATGGGTGTCCGAAAAGGGAGAGATCCCTTTTGTAACTCTTGTGAATATCTTGTGAAATTCTCTGTGGAGAAGTCTTCACGCAGAGGAAGCTGGAAGCCTTTGGCTGAATTTGAGGCATGTCTCTTGCTCCTTCTTCGATGCAACTTTCAAAATGACTTTCTAACGTAAGGAGTCGTACATGAAGAAGCAGATCCTGATCACAGGCGGCGCCGGTTTCATCGGGTCACATCTGGCCGATGAACTTCTCTCGCAGGGGTATCGCGTCCGCGCCCTCGACAGTCTGGAGGCACAGGTCCACGGGGCCGAGGCGGCGCGGCCTTCTTATCTTCATCCCGAAGTAGAATTGGTGATCGGTGATGTCCGCGATCCGGCGGCGGTTCGCCGGGTGCTCGAAGGGGTCGATGCCGTCTATCATTTTGCCGCCGCGGTCGGCGTCGGCCAGAGCATGTATGAAGTGGCCCGTTACACAGAGATCAACAACCTCGGAACCGCCGTTCTGCTCGAAGCCCTGATCGCGCGGCCGGTCGAGCGGCTGATCGTGGCGTCGAGCATGAGCCTTTACGGGGAGGGGTTGTATCGCGCCGCCGATGGGAGCCGGGTGACCGCTGCCGAGCGGAGCGTCGCACAGCTGAAGGCGGGCCAATGGGAGCCGACCGGACCGAATGGCGAGCCGCTCGAGCCGATGCCGACCCCCGAGTCGAAGCTCCCTTGCCTCTCCTCGGTTTATGCCCTCTCAAAATACGATCAGGAGCGGCTCTGTTTGATGATCGGGCGGGCCTATGGCATCCCGACGGTGGCGTTGCGCTTCTTCAATGTGTTCGGAACCCGCCAGGCCCTCTCCAACCCTTATACAGGAGTATTGGCGATTTTCGCGGCCCGGCTGCTGAACGGCAATCGGCCGATGATCTTTGAAGACGGGGCCCAGCGGCGCGATTTTGTGAGCGTCCAAGATGTGGCGCTGGCCTGTCGGCTGGCGCTGGAAGTTCCCGAGGCGGCGGGAGAGGCCTTTAATATCGGAAGTGGGCGCTCCTATCCGATTCAGGGCGTTGCCCGGCAGATGGCGGCGGCGCTCGGACGAGAGGAGCTTCAAGAGGAGATCACCGGCGAGTATCGTGCCGGCGACATTCGGCACTGTTTTGCCGACATTACCCGCGCCCGCAAGGTGCTGGGATTCGAACCGCGTATTCCGCTGGAAGAGGGCTTGGCTGAACTCGCCGCGTGGCTTAAGGGGCAGGTGGCGATCGATCGGGTCTCCGACGCGCGTGCAGAGCTCGCCGCCCGGGGGTTGACGCTATGATCAACGGAGCAGGAAAAGATCGGCCCGTGTTGATCACGGGTGGGGCCGGGTTTATCGGGACCAATCTGGCCCATCGTCTCTTAGAGCAAGGCCGGTCGGTGATTGTTTTTGACAACCTTTCTCGCGCCGGGGTTGAAGAGAACCTTCAATGGCTCCGGAAGCAACATCATGCCGGCCTGGAGGTTGAGATCGAGGATATCCGAAATCTCATCGCCTTGCGGCGGAGCGTGGCGCGGGCCGGCGCGGTTTTTCATTTTGCAGCGCAGGTGGCCGTCACCACCAGCCTCACTGAGCCGATCCATGACTTTGAAGTCAATGCACGCGGGACGCTGAACCTGCTCGAAGCGATTCGGGCTCAGCCCGAGCCGCCGTCGCTTCTATTTACCTCCACCAACAAAGTCTATGGTGCGCTGGAGGATCTCCCGCTCCGCAACGCGGCGAAGCGGTACGCGCCGCAAGAGTCGACGATCCGTGCGCACGGCGTCGGAGAAGATCGGCCGCTTCATTTCCATAGCCCCTATGGTTGCTCGAAAGGGGCGGCCGACCAATATGTTCTCGACTATGCACGGACCTATGGCCTGCCGGCGGTCGTGTTTCGAATGAGCTGTATTTACGGTCCGCACCAATTCGGAACGGAAGATCAGGGATGGGTCGCACATTTCCTCATCCGCGCAATTGAAAACGAGACGATTACCCTCTATGGCGACGGGAAGCAGGTGCGTGATCTTCTCTTCATCGAAGACCTGGTCGATGCCTTCCTGGCGGTGGAGGAGCGGATCGATTTCCTCTCCGGGGAAGCATTCAACATCGGAGGGGGGCCCGCCAATGCGATCAGCCTGCTGGAATTGGTCGAGCAGATCGGGGCGCTGCGAGGGAAGAAGCCGTCCGTACAATTAGATGCATGGAGACGGGCCGATCAGCGTTACTACGTCTCGGATACGAGGAAGTTCCAGGCCGCCACCGGATGGGTCCCCCGTACCGATGTGGAAAAGGGGATCGAGGCGCTCCATGAATGGCTCCTCGCCTTCCGCTCCGAGCGCTCGGCATTGAAGCGGCCACGGAGCGTTTCTAAAATTCGGCTCTCCCGCACCGCCGAGCGAGGGGCGGCATGAAGGTCGCCCTGGTCAATCCCCATTGGCGCTTCGAGGGAAGCATCTACTTCGGCTGTCGGGAGCCGCACCTCCCGCTGGAGTACGGCTATGCGAAGGTCCTCCTCGAGCGGATCGGGGCGGAGGTCTTGATCGTCGACGGTCACCTGGAGCGGTTGTCCCAGGAGGAGGTTCAATCCCGCGTCGCCTCGTTTGCGCCCGATTTTACCGTGATCACCAGCGCCCCCAGCTACCTCTTCTGGCGCTGCGCGCCGCCGGAGCTGCGGATTCCGATCGAGGCCGCGCGCGATCTCCGGGAGGTCGGCGGAACATTGATCGCCGTCGGCCCGCATGGCTCTACCACCCCCACAATCACGCTCAAGAAGCTCGAGGTCGATGTCGTGGTCCTCGGCGAGCCGGAAGAGATCTTGCCGCTTCTCGTTCAAAAAACGGCCGGCGAGTGGCGCGGCATCCCCTCGATCTGCTATCGCGAGGGGGACGAGATCCGGGTCCAGGGCGGGCCGCATGCCGGCGATCTGGCCGCCCTTCCGCCGCTTCGCTGGCCGCGCGCGCTGCTGGCGCGCCATCCGCACCATCATCACCGATTCGATGCCCCACCCGACGGAGCCGGCGCGGAGATGGAGACCTCGCGCGGCTGTCCGTATCATTGTACTTTCTGCGCAAAGGACAATTTCCGGGATGACTATCGGAAGCGCCCCCTCGCGGCCATCGTCGAGGAACTCGACGGGTTGATAGAGGCCGGGGCGACCTACCTCTACTTCATCGACGAGATCTTCCTCCCGAATCAGCCGCTTCTGGAGGCGATCGCCGAGCGGGGGATCCGCTTCGGGGTGCAGACGCGGATCGATCTCTGGACGCCGCCGATGTTGGCGCTGCTGGGGCGCGCCGGCTGCGTGTCGATCGAAGCGGGGGTGGAGAGCATCACGGTGGAGGGAAGAAAGTGGCTCGACAAGCCAAGCCGACTCTCCACCGACGAGATGGTCGATCGGCTCATTATTGCCAAGCGGCATGTCCCTTTTGTTCAAGCAAACCTCCTCGACGCCCAATTCGACGATCCGGAGGCGATTGAACGCTGGCGGGAAAGGTTGCGCAAGGAGGGGGTCTGGGCCAACAAGCCGGTGCCGATGTTCCCCTATCCCGGCTCGCCCGACTATGTCCGAAAGTGGGGGCTGCCGGATGAGGCGGCCTGGGAGCGGGCGCACGAACACTATCTTCGGGAGTATGAGACGTTTAGCGACATCCAAGAGGAACGTCCGATCCCCCTTCCGATGCTGGAGTCGCATGGAAGCAAATGATCCCGACGGAACATTGCTGCCGCGCCGAATTCTCATGACGGCCGACACCGTCGGCGGTGTCTGGAACTATGCATTGGAGCTGGTCGGCGCCCTTGCGCCGCACGGAGTCGAGGTCGTCCTCGCCACCCAGGGAGAAGCTCCCTCGCCGGCCCAGCGACGGGAGGCGGAGCGCCTTCCGAACCTGACGCTCACTTCGGGCCTTTTTAAGCTCGAGTGGATGCGCTCCCCTTGGCAAGAAGTGGCTCAAGCCGGGGAGTGGCTGCTGGAGCTGGAGCGGCAGTGGCGGCCCGATCTGATTCATCTCAACGGTTATGTTCATGGGGCGCTCCCGTGGAGGAGTCCGGTGTTGGTCGTCGGCCACTCCTGTGTTCTCTCCTGGTGGCGGGCGGTCCGGGGGGAGGAAGCCCCATCCGATTGGGACCGCTATCGCCGTGAGGTCCGGCGGGGGATAGAAGCCGCCGATTGCGTCGTTGCGCCGACGGTCGCGATGCTCGACTCTTTGCGACACGATTACGGACCATTTCGTCACGGGAAGGTGATTCCGAATGGACGTAATCCGGCCCTCTTTGCCCCTTCCAAGAAGGTTCCGTTCATCCTCACCGCGGGGCGTCTCTGGGATGAAGCGAAGAATATTGGTCAGCTCGATCGAATTGCTTCGACGCTTCCTTGGCCGGTCTGTGTGGCGGGGGAGTCGTTTCATCCCGATCGTTGGGAAGTTCGGTTCGACGCGCTTCAGCCGCTCGGAAGGCTCGATCCGCCGGCGCTGGCGAGGTGGCTCTCCGAGGCATCGATCTTTGCCCTGCCAGCCCGGTACGAGCCGTTTGGCCTCTTGCCGCTCGAAGCGGCGCTCTCCGGTTGCGCGCTCGTTTTGGGAGATCTGCCGAGCTTGCGGGAGGTTTGGGGGGATGCGGCCCTCTTCGTCCCGCCCGACAATGCCGAGGCGCTGCGGGAGACGCTGCTGCGCCTGATCGGCGATCCCCCTTTTTCCGAGTCGATGGGCCGCCGCGCGCAGCGCCGCGCCCGCCGCTATACGCCTGAGCGAATGGCGGCAGAATACTCGGCGCTTTATGGAGAGATGCTGGCGCGCCACGGCGCATCCCGGGAAGGGAACAAGGCGGCATTGACCCCGCACGCTTCATCCAAATAAAGGCTGCTCAGACAAACAAAGGCTGGTCAGGAGGTTGATTTGCGCATCGCTCTTTTTTATCACTCGTTGGTCTCTGATTGGAACCATGGGAACGCCCATTTTTTGCGGGGTGTGGCGGCGGAGCTGATCGGACGCGGCCATGAGGTCCGTGTCTTCGAGCCGCGCGACGGCTGGAGCCTTTGCAATCTCATCAGGGAGCAGGGGCTGGGGGTCATCGACCGGTTCAGGGAGGTCTATCCCGGCCTTCAGAGCACCTTTTACGATCCGGCTATGTTTGATCGCGCCGATCTGCGAGACGTTCTGGATGAAGCGCTCGAGGGGGTCGATCTCGTCGTCGTCCACGAGTGGAATCCTCCCGAGCTGGTCGGACGGGTCGGAGCGCACCGGGCGGGCGGCGGGCGGTATCGTCTCCTTTTTCACGATACGCATCACCGAAGCGTCACCGCGCCGGAGGAGATGGCCCGATATAACCTCACACACTATGATGGGGTCCTCGCCTATGGTCGCGTCATCCGCGATCTTTATCTCTCCCGCGGCTGGGCGGCGCGGGCGTGGACCTGGCATGAGGCGGCCGATGTCCGCCGCTTCCATCCGCGCAAAGCCGACCGTGAAGGAGATCTCGTCTGGATCGGCAATTGGGGGGATGGGGAGCGGACAGCGGAGCTGGAGACCTTTCTGTTGGAGCCGGTGCGGGCGCTGGGCCTCTCGGCGCGGGTCTACGGCGTCCGCTATCCCGAAGCGGGGCGCGCCGCCCTGGCCGACGCCGGCATTCACTATGGCGGATGGCTCCCCAATTATGATGTCCCGAAGGTCTTCGCCCGGTACCGCGTGACCGTTCATGTCCCCCGTCGGCCGTATGTCCGCGCCCTTCCCGGCATTCCGACGATCCGGCCGTTCGAGGCGCTTGCCTGCGGCATCCCGTTGGTCTCGGCCCCTTGGAATGATGTGGAAGGGCTCTTTACGCCGGGGAAGGATTTTCTCATCGCCCGAAATGGCGAGGAGATGAAGCGGCATCTGTGGGCGGTATTGAACGATGCGTCGTTGGCGCGCGCGCTTTCCGCGCACGGGCGGGCGACGATTCTGGCGCGGCATACCTGCGGCCACCGTGTGGAGGAGCTCCTTGCGATCGATGCCGGGTTGAGGGGCCTGCCGGCGAAAAAGGAGGTGGCGGCATGAGCGGACGAACGATTGCGTTCTTCGGGTCGAGCCTGGTTTCGGCCTACTGGAACGGGGCGGCGACTTACTATCGCGGGGTGATCCGCGCACTCCACGGGCGCGGGTTTCGGGTGACTTTCTACGAGCCCGATGCCTATGACCGCCAGGCCCATCGCGACATCGCCGATCCCCCCTGGGCGCGCGTGGTCGTCTACCCCAACTCCGAGACCGGGGTGGAGGAGGCCTTGGCGTCGGCGCGGGGGGCCGATTGGATTGTGAAGGCGAGCGGCGTCGGGGTCTTCGATGCGCGGCTGGAAGCGGCGGTGCTCGACCTGCGCGATCGCCATACCGAGGCGATCTTTTGGGATGTCGATGCCGCCGCCACGCTCGATCGGGTGTTGCGCGATCCCGGCGACCCCTTCCGGCCGCTCATCCCCCGCTATGATCTGATCCTGACCTACGGCGGCGGGGCGCCGGTGGTTCAGGCCTATCGGTCGCTGGGGGCGCGGGAGTGTCTTCCGATCTACAACGCGCTCGACCCCGAGACACACCATCCGGTCCCGCCCGACCCGCGGTTTGAGGGAACGCTCGGTTTTTTGGGAAACCGTCTTCCCGATCGGGAAGCGCGTGTGGAGCAGTTCTTCTTTAAGGCGGCGGAGGCGCTCCCCTCGGCGCGCTTTCTCCTGGCGGGAGGGGGCTGGGCCGACAAGCCGAAACCACAGAACGTCCACGACCTCGGGCACCTCTACACGCGCGATCACAATGCCTTTAACTGCACGCCGCTGGCGGTCCTGAACATCACCCGCGAGAGCATGGCGCGAAACGGTTATTCGCCGGCGACCCGCGTCTTCGAGGCGGCTGGGGCGGCGGCCTGTCTGATCACCGACGCTTGGGAGGGGATTGAGCTTTTTTTAAATCCGGGAGAGGAGGTGTTGGTCGCACGCGATGGCGCCGAGGTGGCGGCGGAGCTCCAGGCGCTGACATTGGAACGGGCCCGAGCGATCGGAGAGGCGGCGCGGCGGCGAATTCTCTCGGAGCATACGTATGCCCACCGGGCGGCGCAGCTGGAGGCATTGCTCGACGGGAGGGAGGCAACCGGCAGAGCGCGCCGCCGGCGGGAGCGCGCCGACCCGGAAGGAAAAAACAGCGGATCTGAATCGCGTCTTCAAACAGGGGAGGTGTTATGAACGGATCACGATTGTCGATCGTTATCTTGGGCTTATCGATCACCTCTTCGTGGGGAAACGGGCATGCCACGACCTACCGAAGCCTGGTGCGGGGATTGAGCGCGCGGGGCCATGACCTCTGTTTTCTCGAGCGAAACGCCCCCTGGTATGCGTCGAACCGGGATTTGAAGCGTCCGCGGCAGGGCCGCTTCGAGCTCTATGAGAGCCTCGAGGAGCTGAAAGACCGGTTTGCCGAGGAGGTGCGCGAGGCCGATCTGGTGGTCGTCGGCTCTTATGTCTCGGAGGGTTCGGCGATCGGGGAGTGGGTCACGGCCACGGCACGCGGCGCGACCGCCTTCTATGACATCGACACGCCGGTCACCCTCGCAAAACTGGATCGGGACGAGGCGGACTACCTTTCCAGAGCGCTGATCCCGCGTTATCACCTCTATCTTTCCTTTACCGGGGGGCCGATCCTCGGACGGATCGAGCGGGAGTATGGCGCCCGAAAGGCCCGACCGCTTTATTGCTCGGTCGATCCCAGCCTCTATTTCCCGGAGGAGGTCGAGCCGCAATGGTCGCTCGGCTATATGGGGACCTACAGTCTCGATCGACAGGGGCCGCTCGAGGCGCTTCTGGTCGAACCGGCACGCCGTTGGGAGGAGGGGAGGTTCATCGTCGCCGGCTCCAAATATCCCGGGACGATCGACTGGCCGCATAATATAGAGCGGATCGAGCACCTTCCCCCGACGCAGCACCGCGCCTTCTACAACCGGCAGCGCTTTACGCTGAATGTGACCCGCGCCGACATGCGCCGGGCCGGCTACTCTCCGAGTGTGCGCCTCTTCGAGGCGGCTGCCTGCGCCACGCCGATTATCAGCGATGCGTGGCAGGGGCTCGAGACGTTCTTCAAGCCGGGAGAGGAGATTCTGATCTCCCGCTCTCCGGAAGAGACCCTCTCCTATCTGCGTGAGACGTCGGAGGAAGAGCGGCGCGCCATCGGACTGCGCGCCTGCAGCCGTGTATTGGCCGAACATACCGCCGTGCAACGGGCCGCAGAGCTGGAAGAATATGCCCGAGAAGTGTTGACCGTCCTGCCGCGGCTTCGGGAGGCCGCCTCTTTTTAAGGAGTACCGTATGAAGCGTTCCAAGAATGAAGAAGGAAGAGGCCGGTCGATCGCCCCGGCGAAAGGTCGGCTGGGGGTTTTGATTCCGGGAATCGGCGGGGCGGTGGCGACGACGTTAATCGCCGGCGTTCATCTGATTAACAAAGGGCTGGCCCGGCCCTATGGCTCACTCACGCAGATGGAGCGGATTCGGCTTGGAAAGCGATCGCGGCCTCGGTGGAAGCCGATCCGGGAGTTGGTGCCGCTCGCCCCATTGACCGAGTTGGCCTTCGGCGGATGGGATCTTTTTCCGGACGACGCCTATGAGGCGGCGCGAAAGGCGGGGGTCTTGCCGCCGGAGCAGTTGGCCTCGGTGCGGAAGGAGCTGCAGCGGGTGCGGCCGATGACGGCGGCGTTCGATCCGGCGTTCGTTCGGAATCTGCGCGGCTCTCATGTCAAGCAGGCGCGGACCAAAATGGGGCTGGCCGAAGCGCTCATGAAAGACATCGAAGGGTTTAAGGCGGCGCACGACCTCTCCCGACTGGTGATGGTCTGGTGCGGATCGACCGAGGTCTATCAAGCGCAGAAGCCGGTTCATCAGACGCTCGAAGCGTTCGAAAAGGGGCTGAAGGAAAACGACCCCGACCTCTCCCCCTCGATGATCTATGCCTATGCGGCGATTCGGCTTGGCATTCCCTATATAAACGGGGCGCCGAACACCTCCGTCGAGATTCCGGCGCTGGCCGACACGGCGCGGCAGCGAGGGGTGCCGGTCGCAGGGAAAGATTTTAAGACCGGCCAGACGTTGATGAAGACGATCATCGCGCCGGGGCTGCGGGCGCGGATGCTCGGGGTGCGGGGATGGTTCTCGACGAACATCCTCGGAAATCGCGACGGCGAGGTGCTCGATGACCCCGGCTCTTTTCAGGCGAAAGAGGTGACCAAGTCGTCGGTGCTCTCCTCCATTCTCGACGCCGGCCTCCACCCGGAGCTTTATGGCGAGCTCTATCACAAGGTTCGGATCGAGTATTACCCGCCGCGCGGGGATGCCAAAGAGGGATGGGACAACATCGACATCTTCGGCTGGATGGGACAGCCGATGCAAATTAAAGTCAATTTCCTCTGCCGTGATTCGATCTTGGCGGCGCCGCTGGTGCTCGACCTTCTTCTCTTTATCGACCTCGCGCAGCGCTCCGGGCTCAAGGGGACGCAGGAGTGGCTCTCTTTTTATTTTAAAGCACCGATGGCGCGACCCGATTTAGCCCCCATTCATGATCTCTTCGTCCAGTACCTCAAGCTGACGAACACGCTTCGGATCTTGGCGGGCGAGGAGGTCCTGCACCATTCGGGGCTCGACTACTATGAGGAAGAGGCCGCATGATTCAATTTCGGAGTGCGGAATAGCGTGAATGACGAAAAGACAAAAGGCAAAAAGATAGAAGAGAGGAAGATGGGATTTCAGATCTGCTGGATCGATGATGAGAAGAGGCTGGCGCTCGGAGGCTGTCCGAGCGGCGCCGATCCGGAGCTGTTGATTCAGGAAGGAATTGGAGCGATCCTCAGCCTCCAGCAGCATCCGGTCGAGGGACCTCCTCTCTCGGCCGGCGCGCGGCTTGTTTGGGCGAATGTGCCGATTGAGGATGGCGGCGACGGCGGCTGGGATGGGGTCCCGACGGTGGAAGGGCTGGCGGCGGCGGTCGAGCAGATCCGCGGGTGGCATCAAGAGGGCCGCCGCGTTTATCTGCACTGTCGCCAAGGGATCGGCCGTGCCCCGACGGTCGCGATGGCTTATCTGACGCTGGTGCGCGGGATGCACCTCGCGCATGCGATCGCCCGGGTGGTCGAGCGGCGTCCGATGAGCGACCCGAGCGTCTATCAACTCGGTGTATTAACCGAATATGTTCGAAGGGTTTATGAGACGTGCCGGCCCCGGTTGAGCGAAATCCGCCGGGCCAAGTAAACGTCTGGAAGAAGGAAGACCCGATTGGCCATAAAAGATCTTTTTAGAAAGCTGGGGCCCGGCCTGATTGCGGGGGCCTCGGATGACGATCCGACCGCCATCGCCACCTACTCGCAGACCGGCGCCCAACTCGGTTTCGGGATGCTCTGGGCGGTTCTCTTGGTCTATCCCTTGATGGTCGCGGCGCAGCAGATCAGCGGGCAGATCGGGCGGGTCACCGGGCATGGAATCGCTTGGAACATGCGGTATCATTTTCCGAAATGGCTCGTTTATCCCCTCGTCGGGTTTCTCTTCATGGCGAACACGATCGGCTTGGGAGCCGATATCAATGCGATGGGAGAAGCGCTTAAACTGTTGATCGGGGGCTCCTCCCTCGCCTACTCGACCGGTTTCGCGCTTCTCTCTCTTCTGTTGGAAGTCTTTATTCCGTATACCCGTTACGTTCCTTATCTGAAGGGCCTGACCCTCGCCTTATTGGCTTATGCTGCAACCGCCTTCGTCATGGAAATATCGTGGGAGGAGGTGGCCAAGGCGACCTTTTTCCCCTCCATTCGATTGGATCGCGAGCACCTCGCGATCTTCGTCGCCCTTCTCGGGGCGATGCTCAGCCCCTATATCTTTTTCTGGCAGGCAACCGGCGAGGCCGAAGAGCAGAACGGACGACCGGGAGAGAAGCCGCTGAAGCAGGCCCCGGAGCAGGCCCCGGAGGAGCTCCGGCGGATTAAAATCGATACCTATACCGGGATGGCCTTTGCAAATCTGATCGCCTACTTTATCATTCTGACCTGCGGCGCGACGCTTTATCCGCAGGGAATTCACCAAATTCAAAGCACCGCGCAGGCGGCGGAAGCGCTCCGGCCGGTCTCCGGTCGGTTTGCCTCCCTTCTTTTTTCGGTCGGAATGATCGGCACCGGTTTGCTGGCCGTTCCGGTCTTGGCGGGATCGGCCGCGTATGCGTTGGGAGAGACCCTTCAGTGGCGGGTCGGCCTTGAGCGGAAGCCGCATCGGGCGAAGCGCTTTTATGGAGCGCTTGTCATGGCGATGTTTTTGGGGCTTGCCTTCAATTTTTTAGGGATCAATCCGATCCGGGCGCTCTTCTGGGCGGCGATGATCTATGGCGTGGTCGCCGCCCCTGTAATGGGGATGATGGTGGTGCTGGCTTCGAGGCCGAGCGTGATGGGAGCGTTGACCCTCTCTCCGACGCTGAAAGGCTTTGGGTGGCTGACGACCCTGGTGCTTTCGGCCACCGCTATCGGCTTTCTGGTCATGACGGCGCTCTAGGCGCATATCGAGCGGTGGAGGAGATGCGGAAACAATGAAGCTCATCATCTTTGGACTGACGATCAGCTCCTCCTGGGGAAACGGACATGCAACCCTCTGGCGCGCGCTCTGCCGTGCCTTGTTAGAGCGCGGGCACCGCGTTGTATTTTTCGAGCGCGATGTCCCCTATTATGCCGCGCATCGCGATTTTGCCGGCCTGCCCGGACTCGACCTCGTCCTCTATCTCCGCTGGGAGGAGGTCTGGCGGCAGGCGGAGGGGGCATTGGTCGATGCCGATGTGGCAATGATAACTTCCTACTGCCCCGATGCGATTGCAGCGTCGGAACTGGCCCTCTCTTCTCCAGCGCGCCTTCGTCTCTTTTATGATCTCGACACGCCGGTGACGCTGGAGCGGAAGCGGGCGGGCGCGCCGGTAGACTATCTTCCCCCGGGGGGCCTGGCCGATTTCGATCTGGTCCTCAGCTATGCTGGAGGGGAGGCGCTCACCGCGCTTCAGGAGCGGCTTGGGGCCCGCCGGGTCGCGCCGCTTTATGGATGTGTCGATCCAGCGGTCCATCGTCCGGTCTCCCCGGTGGCGGCCTATCGCGCCGATCTCTCTTATCTCGGAACGTATGCGGCCGACCGGCAGGAGGCCCTGGAGCAATTATTCATCACGCCGGCGCGACAGCTCGCTCACCGACGGTTTCTTCTGGGGGGATCGCTCTACCCTCAGAATTTCCCCTGGACGGAGAATCTCTTTTTCCTTCAACATGTCGCGCCGTCGGAGCATCCGGCGTTCTATTGCTCTTCGCGACTCACCCTCAACGTGACCCGCCGGGCGATGGTTGAGAACGGCTATTGTCCTTCGGGGCGGCTGTTCGAAGCGGCCGCCTGCGGCGTGCCGATCTTAAGCGATCGTTGGGGGGGGCTCGATCTTTTTTTCGAGCCCGGCGCGGAGCTCTTGGTTGCCGAGAATGCCGAGGAGGCGATTGCGGCGATCGAGCGGTCGGAGGAGACCCTCTCGAAGATCGCCCGATCGGCGCGGGAGCGGGTGCTCGGCGCGCATACCGCGGCGCACCGGGCCGATGATTTGGAGGAGGCGCTCGAAGCGGCCGCTCGGCCCTCGGTTGAAGATCGAATCGTATAGGAGGATTGAGTCATGTGGGGAATCATCCCGGCGGCGGGTGTCGGAAGTCGGATTCAGCCGCTCGCATTTTCCAAAGAGCTCCTGCCGGTCGGGAGCCGTTCCGACGGCGAGATCGAGCGGCCCCGTGCCGTGAGCGAATATCTCGTCGAGCGGATGATTTTGGCCGGCGCGATGAAGATCTGCTTTGTAATCTCCCCCGGCAAGTGCGATATTTTGGAATATTATGGAGGTCGCCTCTCGTCGACCCACCTCTGTTATACCGTTCAGCCGCGTCCCGCCGGTCTCTGCGATGCGATCTTCTCCGCGTTGCCGCTGATTCATCCGGAGGAGTCGGTTTTGGTCGGCCTGCCCGATACGGTCTGGTTTCCGGAGACCGGCCTACGTGCGCTCGGAAGCGAGACCCTATCGTTTCTCCTCTTTCCGGTCGAGCGGCCGGAGTTCTTCGACGCGGTCGTCACCGACCGGGAGGGACGCGTCCTGAAGGTCCAGGTAAAACAGCCGAATCCCGAGACCCATTGGATTTGGGGCGCCTTCCGGATGCCCGGCGTGGTCCTTCGCGACCTCTTTGAACTATGGTGTTCGCGAAACCGGCGTGACGAATATTTTGGAACGTTGGTCAATGCCTATATCGAAGGCGGTGGGAGAGTTCAGGCGGTTCCGGCCGGAGAGGCCTATGTCGATGTCGGAACGATCCATGGTTATCGCGAGGCGATCAAACTTCTGAGTTTACAAAGAGGGGAGGGTGTGAAGCCGCCCGATCCTTCGGAGGGGAAGGCTGATCCGAGCCGATTCAACGTGCGTCGGGTGGCGTGAGAGAGAGCGTGAATGCGAATACGAGCATCGCGAAGAGAGAGAGGATAGCATAAATGAATCGATCGAGTTCCGCCGTCGGCCGTGATCTCAATCCGGAGCAGATCCGGCAGCAAGTTCAGTCGCTCGGCAAGTGGTTCCATAATCTCAATTTGCGGGGGGTTCAGACCGCCCCCGACCATTTCTTGGGAGACTATCCCACCATTAAATGGCGTCAATTCGCCGATGCCCTCCCCGCCGACCTGAGCGGCCGCTCGGTTCTTGATATCGGCTGCAACGGCGGGTTCTATTCAATCGAAATGAAGCGGCGGGGAGCCGAGCGGGTCGTTGGAATCGATAGCGATCCGGACTATCTTGCCCAGGCGCGTTTCGCCGCGGAGGTCTGCGGCGTCGAAATTGAATTTCAACAGTGCTCGGTCTACGACGTTGGGACGCTCGGGCGAAAATTCGACCTGGTCCTTTTTATGGGGGTCCTCTATCATCTCCGCCATCCGCTGCTGGCGCTGGATCTGCTCCACGAGCATGTGGTCGGAGACCTTCTGGTCTTCCAATCGATGTGCCGGGGGGAGGATCATCTGGAGGCATGGGAGGAAGATTATCCCTTCGAAGAGGAGGGGATCTTCAACCGAGCCGCCTTCCCTCGGATGTATTTTATCGAGCATCAGTATGCGGGCGATCCGACGAACTGGTGGATTCCAAACCGAGCGTGTGCGGAGGCGATGCTCCGGAGCGCCGGCTTTCGAATTATCGATCATCCGGAGCGTGAGGTCTTCATTTGTCGGCGCGGGGCGGAGCAGAACCGACAGGGTTAAAGAGGGCGCTTGCGGGATGGACCGGCAGCACGGTCGCGATCGTCGCGGCGCATCCGGATGACGAGACGATTGGTGCGGGCGGCGTTCTCCCCCGCTTTAAAGCGGTCACCTTTCTCCATTTGACCGATGGGGCGCCGCGCGATGGGCGCGACGCGGCGGCGGCCGGCCTGAAGACGAGGGAGGCGTATGCCGCGGCGCGGCGTCGCGAATTGCTCGCAGCGGCGCAGCTCGCGGGTGTCCCTCCGAGTCGCTGTATCGAGCTGGGGGGGGTCGATCAGGAGGCCTCGCTTTATTTTGAATGCTTGACGCGTCGGCTTGCCGATCGCCTCAACGAAATACAACCGGAGTTGATCTTTACCCATCCCTATGAGGGGGGACATCCCGATCACGACGCCGCCGCTCTCGTCGTCTGTGCCGCGTGCCGGCTCTTGGAAAGGGAGGGCAAGCCTTTCCCGGTGGTCGCGGAGTTTACCTCCTATCATGCACAACAGGAGCGCTTTACCGCCGGTCTGTTTCTCCCCGTTTTACCCGCCGGTGGTTCCGAGCAGACGGTCGTTGTCCTTTCGGAGGCAGAGCGGGAATTAAAGCGGCGGATGTTCTCCTGCTTTATGACACAGCAGAAGGTATTGAGCGCCTTCCCGATCGCGGTCGAGCGGTTTCGTCCGGCCCCGATCTATGACTTCACCCAGCCGCCGCATCCGGGCCGACTTCATTATGAATCGTTCGACTGGGGAATAACGGGAGCGCGCTGGAGAGGCCTTGCCGAGCAGGCCCTCCGGAGGCTCGGCTTGGAAGGTCCCCTGTGAAGCTGACGATCCTCAACGTTGCATACCCATTGGCTGTCGTCCGGCCCGACACCGCGGGCGGGGCGGAGCAGATTCTGGCTCGCCTTGATGCCGCGCTGGTGGCGGCGGGACACCGCTCGATCGTCGTTGCCTGCGAGGGCTCCTCGGTGAAGGGAGAGCTCATCGCCACCCCCCCTCCGGGCGATCTGTTCAGTGCCGAGATCCAAAAGAAGGCGACGGAGCGGCATCGCATCGTGATTGAGGCGCTTCTGCGACACCGCTCGATCGATCTGATTCATTTCCACTGGATCGACTTCGACCACTATCTTCCTCCGGCCGGTCTGCCGGTGCTGGTGACCCTGCATCTGCCGCTCGACTGGTATTCTCCGGAAGCGCGCTCACTGAAGCGGCCGAAGACCTACCTTCACTGCGTCTCCCATTCACAGCAACATGCGCCTCGGGCGGCATTTTGGGCTCCTTCCGGGGGGACGGCTTTTTTACCGCCGATCGAGAATGGGGTTCCGGTCGATCCGCTCGCGCTTCGGATTAGCAAGCGCCGCTTCGCCTTCGCGCTGGGTCGGCTCTGTCCCGAAAAAGGACTGCACCTGGGGGTCGATGCGGCCCGGTCCGCCAAAATCCCGCTCTTGATTGCAGGCCAGTGCTTTCCCTATCCGGATCATCAGCGTTATTTCCAAGAGGTGCTTGCGCCCCGTCTGGCGGGAGGGGGCGTTCGGCTGATTGATGCGCTCGGCTTCGAGCGGAAACGCCGCCTTTTGACCGCTGCCTGGTGTCTGTTGGTGCCGAGCCAGGCGCCCGAAACGAGCTCGTTGGTGGCGATGGAGGCGCTGGCCTGTGGCACCCCGGTGATTGCATTTCGGGCCGGAGCGCTCCCCGAGATCGTCGAGGAGGGAAAGACCGGATTTCTGGTCGACAGCGTTGCAGAGATGGCCGAGGCAATCAAAGCGGTCGGAGCCATTGACCCTCGCCGCTGCCGGAAGGCGGCCCGGCAGCGCTTTTCCGCGGCGAGAATGACGGCGCAGTATCTGGCGCGTTATGAAGCGCTTGTGCGGTCATGATTGATCTGGAAGCGGTCACGACGGTCGAGGCACTGGAGGCGCTTTGCCCCGAATGGTCGGCGCTTCTCGAACGAGATCCTCATGCCACCCCCTTCCAGTCGCCGGAGTGGCTCCTTCCTTGGTGGAAACATTTTGGCCGAGGCGCGTTATGGATATTGGCCCTTCGCTGGCAAGGGGCGTTGGTCGGACTCGCCCCTTTTTATATCGATACCGTGCCGGAAGAGAATCTGCGCGTTCTTTCATGGATCGGCGCCGGGATCACCGATTACCTCGACCTGATCGTCGATCCCGACGTGGCGCTGCCGGCGGCTTCCCGCGCTTATGACCAGCTGGTCCGTTGTCGATCTCGGTGGGATCGCTGCGACCTTCAAGAGCTTCGCACCAGCTCCCCGCTCCTGGCCATCCTGCCGAAAGAGAGCTGCTTAATGACTCTCTCTGCGCAAGAGGCCTGCCCTGCCATCTCCTTGCCAACAACCGTAGAGGCATTTTGGAAGCATTTCCCCGCCGAGCGGCGACGGAAGCTGCGTCGGGCCCAACGGTATCTGGAGCGGTTGGGTGGATTTTCTGTCGAGCGGGCGGCTGCGGAGACATTACAGGAATGTTTGGATGCCCTCTTTCGATTGCATCGCTCCCGCTGGGAAGAGCGTGAACTCCCCGGCGTGCTGGCCGATCCATCTATACAGGTCTTTCATCGGGCGGTGGCGGCCGGATTACTGAAGCGGGGGATGCTTCGTCTCTATGCCCTGCGGCACCGAGGGGCCATTGTCTCGGTCGTTTATGGGTTCGCCGGAAAGAAATGCTTCTATGCCTACCTCGGTGGATTCGATCCGGCACTTGCTCCGGCGAGTCCCGGCGCCCTCCTAATTGCCCATGCCATCGAGGAGGCGATCCGCGAGAGAAGAAGTGAATTCGATTTTCTCCGGGGGAGAGAAAGTTACAAATACTTCTGGGGGGCTCAAGATCGGATGAATTATCGCCTTCAGATGGAATCCTCCTCCCTTTCGACGGAGGAGAGGGTTTCTGTCGAGGAGTCGAACGGTACGTGAGGCCGGCTTGATGGGCACGCCTTCACTCCGATTGACCTCGCCGGCGCTCCGTTTTTTATTGACAGCGGCGCTTTAGAGAGGTTATTTTGTCCATACTTCTCTTTAGAAGAGATCGATCCTGCCAAACCGAAGCCGGCTGTAAGCAATGGAATGAAGTCAAACCGTCTATCTTCAAAAAAAACCATTCACAGGAAGGGGCTTTCTCCTATCCGAGACTCAGGGGACCGAGATCGGGAGGAAAGGCGTTCCCGCTTCCCTCTCTGCCAACCTGCTTTCTGCGCCGGCGGATCGATCGCCTTTAGGGGAAGCGCTCTCTTTTGGAGCAAGCCGGCCTCTCTCATTCTTTTTTTTCTCTTATTCCTTTTTCTCTCTCTGGCGCATCCCTTCCCAGGGGATGCGGTGTCCGCACCGCGCCTCCACTACATCCCTCCGCTTCCGATGATGCGGCTCCATGAGGTTCAGCTCACCGCATCGGTCGCCGATCGATCGGGAGTTGATGCCGTTCTCCTCTTCTACCGGAAGAAGGGCACTCAGGGGTACCGGTCGATCCCCTTCGAGAGAAAAGGGGGAAATGACAGAGAGGGGCTCTACCGGGTCTCCATTCCTCGGATGGAGGTCGGCTCGGAGGGGGTGGAATATTATCTCGTTGCCGAGAGCCGCGCCGGACAGCGAAGTTTCAAAGGAGATCCGGCCCGGCCCCTGCTTCTAAAGATTGCCGCTCCGGCTATTTCGGCGTTAGAGGTCCGGCAGCGTTTCGAAGAACTCCGGCGGGCCTGGCAGGCCCGGGATCTCGCAAGGATTGAAGCGCTCTCTTCTCTCTCCACGGAACGGAAGACTTTCCTTCGGCAGCTGTTCGATCACTATCGTGCGATCGCTATCGAGATGTCTTGGGAGGGGGACAAAGATGAAGAAGGCGTTTGGGCCCTCTTTACCATAAAGGAACTGGTCGATCAGGAAGGGAACAGTGTGGTCCCGGGTGCGGGATGGTCGCAAGCGAGGATTCAGCTCCCGTGGGTTCTGGATAAGGAAGGGGAATGGAAAAAGCTGATCTGGGAATAGGTCCGCGTCGCCTGCTCTCGCCTCTCTTTTGGGTGGGATTGGCACTCTATGCGTTCGTGCTTCAGCCGCTTATTGCGGCGGCGCAGGAACAGGTGCCCGACCTGATCGCACCGAAGATTTTGCACGCCCGGCCGCTCGGGACTTTCCGCGCGGGCCAAGAGGTGGAAATTGCGGCGGCGGTGACCGATCAGGAGTCGGGGGTGGCCGCAGTTCGACTCTTCTTCAGGTCGAAAGGAGAGGAGAACTTTATCGGAACGGAGATGGCGCGCGGAGACCGGGACCAATTCCGGGGGAGGATTCCGGGCGACTATGTGAGATCTCCCGGTGTGGAGTATTACATCGAGGCAGAGGACCGGGCCGGAAATCGGGTCCGGACGTTGAGGCCGCCTGACCTCTTCCCTTCGTTTGTGGCGGTGGAGACCCCTTCGCTCTGGGAGCGGTTTAAGGCGGAGGAACAGCCCTGGTATAAACGTCCCTGGGTCTGGACGCTCGCCGGGGTGGTTGCAGTCGGTGCGGTTGCGGCGATAGCGGGTGGGGGAGGCGGTGGCGGTGGCGGCGGACAGCCTGCGCCGACCACGGGGACGGTGACCGTGACCGGACCGGTTCCATAACACCTCTATCCATTTCGCCGATTCTTTTCAGGCGGGACGAGGAGAGCACCCTCGTCCCGCCTTTCTTTTTTCCTCATCGGATCTTTTGATCTTCTCGAACCGGCGGATGAATCGGCGGCGCGAAGTGTAATATCATCAATCCAAGCATGAGGGGTGAAAAGCCCAAAAAGAAATAGCTGATCTCCAAGATCGTCATAAATTCCTCCTGTGTGTGGGAGTCGATCGCGCCCTTTGCGCCGATCGCTGTCCGAGGAGAAGATTAGCGGAGAATCGGTTTTTTAAAGTGCCCTGTTGGTGGGACAGTTCGGGGGAGGGCGAGGTTAGGAGTATGCCTCGTCAAATCCAACGCCGGCACGGGCCTGCTGCCGGCGGCATCGGCCGCAGATCCAGCGGGAAGAGAGGAGACCGCAGCGGAGGCAGATCCGTCTCGGTTTCATTTTTTCTTCGAGGACGCCGAGGACGGTGGGGAGGTCGATCACGAGGATCTCGGCGATGTCAATCGGGGAGATCCCGGCTGCATCCATTTCAGCGATTTCTTCCCGCTCCGATAATGGAAGGGCTTGGACGGAAGGACGCCCGTACCGTGCGTTCGGGGGAAGGTCGAGAAGGGATCGAAGCTGGCGGTAGACGCGATCGCGCTTGCAGCCGATGAGCTTTGCGATCCATGAAACATTACAGCCGAGGCGGTAGAGCTCCACCATCATCAGCGGTTCGATCGGATCTTCCTTGAGCATGGTTTTTCTCCTTTAAAAAGCGGATTTCCTTCAAAAGCAAGGAGATCACCCGGTCCTTTTGTGTCTCCCGACCGGCGGGGGATTCGGGAGGAGCGAGATCGACCGGTGGAGGAAGCTGGTGGAGACAGATCAACGGGAGAAGGTCGGCCGCTTCCAAGAGGAGGCCATCCGACCGGCCGGTCCATCCGCTCGCCTGGGCCAGGAGCGCCTCGGAATCGATCCCTTCCACCCCCAGCAGCGCCGCGATGCTGGAAGGGGGAAGATCCCGCCTCGCTCCCACCACCCGGAGCAGACGGAGATGAAGGTAGTTTAGGTCTCGAACAAGAGAGAAGATCTCGGCAATCGACGAGGGGGGATCGGGCCGTTCGAGTCTGCCGAGGATTTTCTCCCGAAGCCGTTTGAGTAGTTCCATCCGATCCATCACGTCATCTCCCGCATGTTGTTTGAGCATAACAAGCGGGGGGAAGGAAGTCGTGGTCGATCGGTGGGTTTGATGTGGTTTTTGCGTGGTCGCGCAGTGAGAATCGATCGTTTTTATGCGGCCGCTTTTATCGGATAATTCGGACCGCTTCGGGCGGGAGCGCCAGCAGATAACCCCGACGGGCTTTGGTCCGTATCAGGCCCTGGATCTCCTCATCGGTAATGCGGTCGCCGACCGCCTTCCGGATGCATTGCAATACCCGCCGCTTGTGATCGCGCAGCTGGGCTTCGTATGGGAAGTCGTCGGGGTTCCGGATCTCACCCCAAAGGTGCTCATAGAGCGTTTGTTTGGTGGCGATCTCCCCCGGTTTCTCCGCCAGCGCGACCAGCAGCCGGAGTGTCAGCGGGGGAAAGTGAACCGGAATGCCTTTGTAAAAAACTTCATCCCGCCGGAGGTGGATCAGCAGACGAAAGGAGGCGGAGGGGTTCTTCTGATCCGCTCCGCCCGACGCGTGCGAAAGAGCCGGTCCGGCAAATTCGCTCCGCGCCGCGTTCGGGGTTGTTCCGGGAAGCAGATAATCGGCGTCTTCCTCCCTTGCCGATTCTCGGTCGGGAGGGCAGGGGCTCCATTCAGCGTCTGTCTTTGAATGAAGAAGGGGATGGAGCCGCTCACTCAGCGGGGAGGGGAGAATCCGCTTCATCTCTTCCAAGGAGAGCTCGAAGAGCGCCTCGGGCGTGTCATACCCGGCGCGAAGAAGCTTTAAGAGGGCGCTTCTTCCCGCACGGAGCGGAAGTTTGAAGAGCGACCGTCCGGTGACGGGAAGGCCGTTGATGAGCCGGTTGGAGAGCCCTTGCAGCTGGGCGGCCCCCTCTTCCGGCCAGCCGACCGCCTTGGCGATCGCCGCGGCGGCCTCCACCAGCCAGGAGAACTCCTCACCCACCCGTTTGATCGCGCCGGCATGAAGGTGATAAAAGAGCTCCATCTCGGATGTCGCCTTGGCTGTGACCCACTCCGAGAGGAGGAGGGTTTTTTTGATGGCGGCCGCCTCTTCATAAGCCGACGTTTTCATCGGCTCTGCAAGGGTCTTGAAGATCGGTTTTTGCTCTTCTTGCTGGGAGAAAATTTCTTTTTGGAGGAGGGCCCGATAGTTTTTCCTCCGAATTTCCTCGCGTGAGAGGGGAATCGCGATCGCTTTGGCATCTTTGGTCCGGGCGAGGGCATAGAGGCACTCGATTTCGGAGAGACGTTGGGGATCGCTTTTCCGCATCCAGGCAATCAAAGAGAGGGCGGTCTGAAGTCGAATCCCTTTCAGCGCCGTGATCGTTCCGATCTCGGTGGTCCTGTATCGCCCTTTCTCATCGCGAACCACCACCCCCTGTTCGACCGCCTGACTTAAAATCGCCTCGATCTTCGCTCTCTGGGCGTCATGGTTCCGCTGCTTCCAGCTTCCCGCGCTGAAAGTTTCTTGGAGAAAAGAGAGGAGGTCATCAATCGATGCACCTTTCCCGGAGGCAATGAGGTTGAGGAGATATTCCGTGAGGTCTTCCGAAACAAGCGCGCCGGTGATCTTTTCCAAAGGGCTGTCGATATAGGCGTCGGTCCAGACCCGCCGCTGAAAGGGGGAATGGGTCACGAGGATCGCCCGGCCGAAGTCGTCGATGTAGCCCCATCGGCCGCCGCGGCCGGCCATGTTTTCATACAGTGCGCGGGGGAGATCGCGTGTCGCCATCTTTCCATACCGCCGGTAGTAGTGCCACTGGCGGGATTCAATCAGGACGTTTTTGGCCGGGCAGTTGATCCCCATGGCGAGCGTGCTTGTCGCGCAGAGGATCCGAATCGCACCCGAGCGGAAGGCGCGCTCGACGAGGTCGCGCAGCTCCCAGGGAAGGTCGGCATGATGAAGGGCGACCCCTTTTTTGAGGAGATTGAGAAGAAACGCGCGGGAGGCGGTCTCCTCCATGGACGCCAGTGCTTCAATCGCTTCCTCCGCCGGCGGCAGAGAGACCCGGTCGGCGATCGCTCCGGCGGCGAACTCCACCGACGATTTGTCTTTTAAGAAGAGAAGGGTCGGCTCGCCGCGGCTCTCTCCGAGATACCGGGCGAGCGCAATCAAAAGATCGCTCTCCTTCTTCAGAGGGGGCAGGTCGATCCAGCGTTCCTCTCCGATTTGACCGGTATTATGTTCCCGGTAGAAGAAGGTGCCGTTGCAGAAGATCCCTTTGCGAAGGGGGACCGGCCGGCGCGTTTCCACCAAGAGATCGGCGTTCAGCCATTTCGCCAAGGCTTCTCCTTCGGCCAACACCGCCGAGAGGCCCAAAAGCCGGGGCCGGGAAGGGGCGGTTTTGATTTTCGTCAGCAGGATCTCGATCATCCCGCCCCGCTCTTCATCGGAGAGCATCTGCAGCTCGTCGAGGACGACAACGCCGATCTCCTCCAAAAGCTGCGGCCATCCGACCAGGAGCGCGGAGAGCTTTTCATAGACGAGGACCGCTATGTGAAACGACATCGATCGGATCGCATCGTCCCACTCCCGATGATCGCGGCTGGAGAGAACCGTCGTGATTCCCGCCGGCTGATAGAGGCGGGTAAAGTGCGCCGCTTTTTCTTCCGCCAGCGCTTTGGTTGGAACGAGATAGAGAACCCGCTTTCCCTTTCGGGCCGCCGTGGTGGCGAGAAGCTCGCCGACGAAGGTTTTGCCGGAGGTCGTCGGCGCAAAGACGAGAAGATTCCCTCCCTCGAAGAGGCGGCCTTCGGTGACGGCGCGCGCCTGTACCGGGAGGAGCGACGCTCCATATTCTTTGATCCAGAGATCGATGAGGGGGGGATCGATTCCGAACGTCTTTTGTAAATCTGCAATCTTCATTGCCTCCCTCCATGGAGAATAGATTCGGGATGGGCGAAAGCGATTCGGGCAACTCCGTCCGGCGGAAGGTGGAGATCGAGGGGAACGACGAGAGGATCGACTAATAGAGCCGGAAAACCCCGACGACCTTCCCCAAGACGTTGATCTCCTCTCCAGGTTCTATTTGAATGGGAGGGAAGGTGGGGTTTTCCGATTGAAGGAGAATCTTTTTTTGGCGCTTGACGAGCCGTTTGACCGTCGCCTCGTCTCGGAGGAGGGCGACGACGATCTCGCCGGAGTCGACATCCGATTGCGGTTTGACCAGGACATAATCCCCTTCCAGGATGCCGGCATTTTTCATGCTGTCTCCCTTGACCTTCAACAGAAATGCATCTCCCCACCGTCGATGAATCCGATCGACGGAAAAGGTGCCGATCAGATGTTCTTCGGCCAGGATCGGTTTTCCGGCGGCGATCTGTCCTAAGATCGGGATTTCCTGGCTTTTGCTCCTTTCAACCAACTCAATCGCCCGCGCCCCCTTCCCGCGGCGAAGCAGCCCCTTGGTTTCCAAGGCGGCCAGATGCCGCTGAATTCCCCGGACCCATCGGGTGCCGAGCGCTTTTGCGATTTCTCGCTCGGAGGGGGGATATCCATGCTCGGCGATATACCGGTGCAAGAAGTCGAGAACCGCTTGTTGCCCTTCCGTTAAAGCAGTATTAGTCATATGACTAAATATAGCCGGATGAGAAAAGCCTGTCAACAAAAAAGATCGGCATCGGTATTTTTGATATCAAAAAATCTTTGAAGGTTGCTTGACAGAACCGTTGAAATTCATGATAACAGAGGATCTATTTCTGTTGCCGTAGACCGTTTCCTCTGTCGTCATTTCACGAAAGCGGAATGAAGCTCCGGGAACATCCACCTGTCGCTGCGGGAGTGCTCACTTTTTTGATGAGAATGATCCGATACGGCCGGGTAGACGCTTTTTATCTCCTTCTCCTTTTTTTATTCTTGTCGAGCCACGCAGAGGCGGCGGCGCCGATTCCCTACTTTGGAAGGGAACAGGGGGATCTTTTAACCAATCGGGCCGAGAGGGAGGGAATTGAGAATCCTCTCATCGGCCAGCTTGGCGGGGAGTTAATCGATACGCGGGATGGCAAAAACGACCAGCGGCTCCTTCTTTTGTCATGGGAGAAAGATTTTATCCTTGAGCGGCCGTCGCTCTCCTTCCTCAATGTCTTGCTCGAGTCGGACGAGAGCCGATTCGTCCTCGAGTTTCCCAGGGCGATCAACCCTTATCTGGTCCTGATTGCAGAGTATCCCTTCTTTTTCCGATTCGACCCAAGCGGGCTGTTGAAAACCGACCGTTTTCTCGGGCTCGGCGCCGGCGCGGGGGTGATGAAACGAACCGGGGCGATCAACTATCGGATCGGCGCGGAGTGGGTCTCCGGCGCCCTGAAGGCGGAAGGCCGTCGAGACGCCGGTCAGAAATTAACCGCCTATCTGCAGTTGGAGCGAGACCGGGTTCAAAGGGCGAAATATGATCAGCCGATCGGCGGAAGCCGCCTTTTCTTCTCATTGGCGCAGCAACAGTTTGAAGGTTTTTCTTCCGAATCGGAAGGGGGCGGGGTTTTCATTGAAGGGGCACAGGAGTGGTACCATTCCCTTTGGAAGGAGACAACCTTCGGACTGATTGCGCGGGAGGGGAGGGACTCCCGGCCGGCCAAGTTCTGGCGGACCACCCTCGGCTCTTTTCAGGGGGATAATTTTAACGTTCCCCTGCCGGGATATCTCTATCAACAGTTCCCGGCGGAAAAGTATCTGAGCGGCGCGGCCGACCTTCAATCGTGGGTCCTGCCGAGCCTTCTGCTCCACGTTGGATATCATGCCGCCGGAGGGTGGGACTCCCACATTTATACCTCGACCTCTTTGGGAGCCACCGTCCTTCTTCTCGGTAAACTTCCGCTGGTGATGGAGGGTGCGTTGGGCCATGCGCCTTCCGGAGCGCTGGAGCTTTTGATTGGAACCGCGATTCAGTGGTAACGATCAGCCGAAAGATTTAATCTATTGCTCCATAACGTTATAGTTAATTTTATATTTATAGCTTTTCGCTTCTGACGGCAGGACGGCGAGGGGCACGGAAAATGATCCAGATGCCCCGGCGGTAAGGCAGTTGTTGCCTGCTTGTTGACAGTCGGATCCATTGATGAAATTTAATTGGGTATCGATAACCTTTTCTCCAGCGTCGATCGCTGCAAAGGCAATCCTGACCTGGGAGAGGGTATAGTGTGAATTCTTATTTTTGATTGATCCCACAAGGACTCGATTTCCGGCAGGTCCGGTCGATTCGGTGAGACCCTCGACGACCACCTCCGCTGAGGTCACCTTTGGAGTAGAGATATTATCTTTATTCCAATAAATGGAGCTTGAAAGGGAGGCCGGAGATGAGTGAAGTGGAGAGGCTACATCAAATGCTCCCACTTCATTTGGATTTAAACAGGTCCATTCTGGAAAGGAGGACACGAGAAGGGTCGAGCCTTGAACAAAGTCGAAATCGATACTGTCGGGCCCGCCGGACGGATCTTTTGAGTCGATATATATCTGGACATCGCAGGCCGGCTCAGTGCTCTTATTGATCAACTCCCCGAAATATTGCAAATTGCCCGCAGCATCGATCCTCGGATTGATTTGCTTCACCTCAATCGTGCCGTTTTGTAAAGGGGATGAAGGAGGAAAGGGATAACCGTCCACTTTACCGGAAGACGGCGTCTTAGGCGGAGGTGGAGAAGTATCGCCAACTGGACGAGGTGTCGATGAAGACGGCGGTGTCGATGGAGATGAAGATGGGGGCGTCGAGTCTGTCGGAGGCTCCGATGAACCGGGCGCAGTCGATGAAGGGGGCTGTGTCGGGGTAGAAGGGGATGTCGGTTGGGAAGGTGTTTGAGGCCCCTCTTTTGTGATTTCATCCCCCCCTTTGCCGCTTCCGCAGCCGGCGAATACAAACAGGAACAGGACCACCAGCACTTGCCTCATCAAGAACCCCCCCATAAACCAGATCTTTCCCAGTGTGTGCGAGAGTTCCATCTCTCTACTCGTTTGCTGTATCTCTTCCTGTTTTTTCAAGCCATCCTTGGCAAGACAGGCCGGCTAGTGGATATCCCATAAGCCAATCTGACCAATCAAAACTCCGATTATTAATAAAAGGATAATGTTTCACGTTCTTTAAAGTCAATCCAAAAAACCGTGAAGTGATATACCTCACTGTCTAATGAGGGAAGATAAACGGTTCACTTATGAGGCTGGCTTTAAATTGTGCTCTCCTGCCGTCAGAAGATCCGACCCGGAATAGGCGGCATTTCCCCTGTTGCGGATCAAAGGCAAATGCCGGCTAAGGAAGGATTTAACAGAGAATTAATAGGGATTTAGGCGGAATGTGCCTTGAACCTGCGATGATGATTCTGGCCGGTCTTGATTCCTTCTTCCGATCCACTCCGGTGAATAGCCCGGAAGAGGGCCAGAATAAACAGTAGGAGGGGCAAAAATGTATGAGGGCTTTTTAGAATATGGACTTCCGATATTGATTGTCCTGACCTTCGTCAATTTTATTTGGGCTTGGGTTTTAACCGCGGTGAAGGCGCCGGAGCGCTCGGAGGAGAAGCGGAGGGCGGGCGAAGCCGGTGCAGATCGGCCGTATTTAGAGGAGGGGCGATCCGGAGGAACGAGAAAGAGCATCGCCGAAAAAGTCTATCCGAAAACGAAAACGGTATGAAAAAGCGGGGAGATCAAGCCAAATCAGGGCGGCTTGATCTCCCCGAAGTGAAGCCTAGGAAAGGGTCGCTTTCCCCCGCTCCCAGTTGCAGGGGGTCATCGCGCCGGTCTGTAGCGCATCCAGCGTCCGAAGAACCTCCTCGGTATTCCGTCCGACACTGAGGTCGTAGACGCTCACCCATCGGATGATCCCTTCGGGATCAACGATGTAGGTCGCGCGATAAGGCACTTTTTCTTCAGGATGAAGAATTCCGAGCGCATCGCTCAGCGTTTTCTTATAGTCGGCCAACATGGGAAATTTGAGCTCTTTTAAATCGGGATGGGACCGCCGCCAAGCAAGATGCACATAATGGCTGTCGGTGCTGGCGCCGTAAACCCCTGTCTCCCTTTCTTGGAATTTCTTTAAGTCTCTATTGAACTCCGCAATCTCCGTCGGGCAAACGAAGGTAAAGTCAAACGGCCAGAAGAAGAAGACCGACCACTTTCCCTCGACCGCCCTGGAATCGACGGTTGTAAATTCTTTTCCCTGCTCGATGGAGGTCACCGCTGGAAGCGAGAACTCCGGGAATTTCTCTCCAAGACCCAATAATCGACCCATTTGAACCTCCTTTGTCCTCGTTGTAGATATACTCTAAATCTAGATCAGTTCTATATGCTGACCCAAAAAAATTACTTTTTGGTGCCCCGCAGTAGAATCTGAATGCCTTTGACTGTGAATTCTTTTTTTAATTTAACCGTCAGATTGATCGATTCCGGCTCGACATCGTGCAACGCTCCGGTTTTTTCATCCAGAAAATGGTAATGAACGGCCGTATTGCAATCATAAACCGCAGCATCGGAGTGGGGAAATTTAAACTCTTGCAAAATCTCCGCATCGACCAATATTTTGAGGGTGTTATAGACGGTGGCCATGCTCATTTTCGGGAAATGACGATCGGCCCATTTTTTAATCTCTTCCGCGGTCGGATGATCGGCTTCAGAAAGAATATATTGGCAGATCGCAATCCGCTGCGCCGTCGGTTGGACCCCCGCGGCGATCAATTGTTTTTCGATTTCGGCGTGACTGAATTTGATTCGTTCCTTCTGCATCCTTTTAGATTAACTCTAAACCTAGAGCATGTCAATATAAAAGAAGTCATGAGGAGAGGGGCCCCGGGAGGGTATCCATCTATTTTGAGTGTTGTAAAGATGTGGTGAGCCGTGAAGGACTTGAACCTTCGACCCGCTGATTAAGAGTCAGCTGCTCTACCAACTGAGCTAACGGCCCATCTTCAAATTGTGGGACCTGCGGGGCCAGAAAAAGAGGGTATTCCCATTCTGGTCCCAGATCCCCGCACTCGCTCGGGCAACGCCCGCGGCGCGTTTTTTATCTGGCTGGTGCGCCTGAAGGGATTTGAACCCCTAACCTACGGCTCCGGAGGCCGACGCTCTATCCAATTGAGCTACAGGCGCAAGGGAAAACGAATCCTAGCACAAAAATAAATTGAAAACAACAACCTCTTATTGCTGCATCCTTGATGTTGCGCACCAGGGTGCTAAGATAAATCACTGTAGTAAGATTGCTTACTATTTATTTAGAATGAGGGAGAAAATGTTGCGTCGTTTGGCTTTTTTATTCGTTCTTATTTTTTTATTGGGAACCGCCGCCTGGGTGGAGGCGACCATCGATAAACGCGTCCACATTCCGAAAATTCCCAAACTGGTCGACCAGCGTCCTGAGGCGCCCAAATTGGTCGCGCGGGACAATTACTACTCCCCGAAGTATTTGCAGGTGAAGGTGTTCGCCGGAAACACCATCTTACTTGAAAACAAAGGGACCAACACCCACGGCTTTGTCATCCCGGCGTTCTCGCATGTCAGCATCATCAAACCGGGAGAGACAGAAAAAATCGCCGTGCCGCCACAAAAAGCGGCCGGTTATTATGATTTTTTCTGCCATCTTCATCCGGGAATGCGTGGAACGATCCAGGTCTTGTCGAGCCCGACCTAGTTAAAGAGTGGTGCGCCCAGAGAGATTCGAACTCCCGACCCCTTGGTTCGAAGCCAAGTGCTCTATCCAGCTGAGCTATGGGCGCAGAGGGATCTATTTACCAGATCCGAGGGGAAGGAAGCAAGAGGCTTTCTTCCCCGAAGGTTGTTCTAGACGAAAAGGGTGATATCTGAATCGCTGGCGTAAGAGAGGAAGGTTGCGGCCCCGACCGGCTCTTCCAACCCTTCGATCAGCCCTTCCCACGGGATGTCCATCATGTCCATCGTCATCTGGCAGGGCCAGAGCTTTACCCCGCTCTCACGGGCCAGGCCGAGCAACTCGGGAATGGAAACGATCTGCTTCGACGAAATGGTCTTCTTCATCATCAGGGTGGCAAGTGCCGTCATCCCAGGAAGGGCAGAGAGGATGTTCGGCATCGGCAGGGGCGTTGCCGGATTGCCAAGCGGGACAAATCGGAGCGACTCCGCGGCCCCCTTCTTTAAGATATGCAGGCCGAAGAAGGTAAAAAAGAGCGCCGCCTCCATCTCTAAAGCGATCGCCGTGGTTGCCAAGATCAGCGGCGGATAGGCCGCCTCCAACGTTCCCTTCGAAACAATGATCGCCAGTCGCTTCTTTTTCCGAGAACGTTCCTTTTCACCCTCTCCGAGGAGAGAGGCGAGTTTCTCTTCGACGCGTGCATCAATGAGCGCCTGGAGCCGCTCTTCCATCTCCGGGCCGAGGATTTCCTTTAAGTGATGATCCATTTTTACTTCGTCTTCTGAATGTAATAGGTGTAGACGCCATTGTGCTCATTCATCGAGAGCAACGCATGGCCGGTTTGCTCGATGAACGCCCCTATATCGGGCTTCGACCCTTTGTCGGTCGCAATCATTTCTAAAATTTGTCCCACGCGAAGCGTTTCCAAAGCCATTTTGGTTTTTAAGATCGGCATGGGACATTTCATCCCTTTGCAGTCAAGAACCTGGTCTGATTTGATTTCGGTCGACATGAATCTAATCTGGCCTCTCTGAATTATTTAAAGGGCAGGTTTGTTTGACGGAGGTGCCGTTCGAACGACGGAATGAGAAGAAGAACTCGAGTGAGTCTGTCCGCGTATCGGTATGTCTGGGGTGAGTGAGGGGTTTCGAACCCCCAACCCCTGGATCCACAATCCAGTGCTCTGCCCTTGAGCTACACTCACCATTAAAAAGAGAAGGGATTATAGCATAGATCTCCATGAAAGAAAATATTTTCTATCGCGATTGGATCGTCTTGCGGAAAAAAGAGAAGCCTTCTATTATAAGGGGATGGAAATCTTCATCGAGCTTCTCTGGCGTCGGTTGGATCAGGCACGGGCATTATTTCCCTTCTTGGCGGCGCTGGAGGAGCGCTTTCCGGCAGGAGAAATCTACCTGGTCGGCGGCGCGGTTCGAGATCTTCTTCTGGGGCGGGAGACGAAGGATTATGATTTTTTAATCCGGGGGATTCCCGCCGAAGCGTTAAAAGAATTTCTTCGATCTTATGGAAAGGTCAACTGGGTCGGAAAGAGCTTCGGGGTTTATAAATTCATGCCGAAGGGCCTCGGTTTAGAAGAGCCGATCGATATTGCCCTGCCGCGGACGGAGCGCTCTTTTATGAAGGGGGGCGGTCGCCGGGACTTTGAGGTTCAGAGCGATCCGCAGCTGCCGGTGGAAGAGGACCTGCGCCGGCGCGATTTTACCGTCAACGCCATCGCGGCCGATTTAAAACAGAAGCGGCTGATCGATCCCTTTGGCGGCGTCGCCGATCTGAAGTCCGGTCTGCTTCGGGCGGTCGGGGAGCCGGCGCAGCGCTTTGCCGAGGATACCTCCCGTCTGCTGCGCGGGTTGCGCTTTGCCTGTCAGTTCGGCTTCGATCTGGAAGAGAAAACCTGGCGGGCGCTCTGCGGCGGAATCTCCGCCCTCAGCGCCGTTCGCGAAGAGGGCACCCCGGTGGTTCCGCGCGAGATCGTCGCAAAAGAATTTGTGAAAGCGGTCGTCTCCGATCCGGTTCGGGCGTTCGACCTCTGGGATGAGAGCGGCGCCTTTCGGGAGCTGATTCCGGAGCTTCTCCGGATGAAAGGATGCCCCCAGCCGGAGATGTACCATACAGAGGGAGATGTCTGGACCCACACCCGCCTCGCCCTCTCTATCCTTGCATCGCCCGCTTTCCAGGAAGAGTTTGGTCATACTTATGACGCGGAGACGGCGCTTGCCGTCCTCTTTCACGACATCGGCAAGCCGTACACGCTCCAAACACCGGAGCGGCACGGGGTCGATCGGATTCGGTTCAACAACCATGATCAGGTCGGCGCGCGGCTGGCACGGGAGATTTCCGGACGGCTGAAGCTGTCGAGCTATGCCAAGGGGAGCCGGTATCATGTCGATGAAGAGGCGCTTGCCTGGTTGATCGAAAAACATTTGATTCTGGTGCACGGCGAGGTCGATCAGCTGCGGGCCGCCACAATTGAAAAAAACTTCCTGACGCCGTATCGGCCGGGAGCCAAGTTGCTGCAGCTGATCTTCTGCGACGGCAGTGCGACGATTCCTCCCGCCGGCGCGCCGCAGCTGGTGTACTATCATCGGCTCAGAGAGCGGATCCGCGGAATGGAGGCGCTCAGCGCAGAGCGCTCGCGGGTTCCCCCGCCGCTTCTCTCGGGTGGCGAGGTGATGGAGCTCCTCGGTCTTTCTCCCGGACCGGAGGTCGGAAAATGTCTGGCGCTGCTTCGAGAAGAACAGCTCTCCGGTCGGGTTCACGGCCGGCCCGAGGCGGTCGATTTCATCCGCAAACAACAGCTTAAAAACGGCCGAGAATGAGGCCGTTTTTGCCCGCGTCCGATCCTGTTTCTAGACATTAAGAATCGTTGACAACCTATAGGACCAATGTTACTATCGGGGCACTATTTTATGGAAAAGAAAGCCGATTATAAGCAAAGTTTGCATCTTCCGAAGACCGATTTTCCGATGCGGGCCAACCTCACGCAACGAGAGGTGGAGCAGCTGGCGCAGTGGGAAAATGATCGGCTCTACGAGCGCATTCAGCGCGAGCACGCCGGGCACGAGAAGTACATCCTTCACGACGGCCCTCCCTATGCCAACGGCCACATCCATATCGGCCATGCACTCAATAAAATTCTAAAAGATTTTGTCGTCAAATCGCGAGCAATGAGCGGCCGCTCGGCCCCTTATGTTCCCGGTTGGGATTGCCATGGTCTTCCGATCGAGCATCAGGTCTTCAAAGAGCTTGGCCCCAAGAAGCAGGGGATGAGCAAGACCGAGATCCGGAAGCGCTGCCGGGAGTATGCGGAAAAGTTCGTTCAGATTCAACGGGAGGAGTTCAAACGGCTCGGTGTCCTCGGCGACTGGGAGCACCCTTATCTCACGATGACCCCCGATTACGAGGCGGCGATCGTCCGGGAGTTCGGCAAGGTGGTCGCCGCGGGAGGGGTCTACAAGGGGAAGAAGCCGGTTCTCTGGTGTCCGGTCGATGAGACGGCGCTTGCCGAAGCGGAGGTCGAATACGCCGATCATACTTCGCCGTCGATCTATGTGAAGTTTTCGGTCAAAGATCCGAAAGGAAAGTTTGCCGTCCGGCCGGATGGAGAGACGTTCGTCGTCATCTGGACGACGACCCCCTGGACCCTCGTCGCCAATGAAGCGATCGCCCTTCATCCCTCGTTCACTTACCGATTGGTTAAAACACCGGCGGGTGAGCTCATCCTGGCGGAGAAATTGATCGACGCCTGCATGAAGCGCTTTCATTTCGAGCCGGGCACCTATGAAATCACCGAAGGGGCTTGGGCCGGGAGCGAGTTGGAGGGGGTGCTCTGCCGCCATCCTTGGCTCGACCGCGACGCCCCGGTTATCTTGGGCGAGCATGTAACGCTGGAGCAGGGGACCGGCTGCGTTCATACCGCGCCGGGGCATGGCCAGGAAGACTATGAAGTGGGGCTGCGGTACCATCTTCCCGTTTATGCGCCTGTCGATAATCAGGGGCGTTTTACGAACGAGGCGGGAGAATTCGCCGGGCAGAGGGTCTTCGAGGCAAACCGCGCCATTATTGATTTGTTGAAAACGCGCGGGATGCTTTTGAAGGAAGAGGCGATCGCCCACTCCTATCCGCACTGCTGGCGCTGTAAGAACCCGGTGATCTTCCGTGCGACCGAGCAGTGGTTCATTTCGATGGAGAAGAATCATCTGCGCCGACGGGCGATTGAGACGATTGAACACGGCGTCGAGTGGATTCCGAAGTGGGGGAAGGACCGCATCCTCGGAATGATGCAAAGCCGGCCCGACTGGTGCATCTCGCGCCAGCGCGTCTGGGGGGTGCCGATCGTTGCATTTGATTGCCTCGACTGCGGGACGGTCCTCTACTCGAAAGAGATCGCCGATTACGTCGCCGACCTGATGGAAAAGGAGGGGGGGAGCGACCTCTGGTTTTCGAAGTCGGCTTCGGAGCTTCTTCCGAGCGGAACGGCCTGTCCCTCTTGCAAAGGGGGTCGGTTTCAGCAAGAGCATGACATTCTCGACGTCTGGTTCGAATCGGGGGTCAGCCATGCGGCTGTTCTAAAAAATTCAAAACGATGGCCGGAGCTGAAGTGGCCGGCCAATCTTTATCTGGAAGGATCGGATCAGCACCGCGGCTGGTTCCACAGCAGCCTCTTGACGGCGCTGGAGACCGACGGGCGCGCCCCCTATGACGCGGTTCTCACGCACGGCTTCGTCGTCGACGGCGCCGGAAAGAAGATGTCGAAATCGGCCGGCAATGTGGTGGCCCCCCAGGAGGTGATCAATAAATATGGCGCCGAGATCCTCCGGCTCTGGGTGTCGGCGACCGATTTTCGGGAGGACGTCCGGATCTCGCAAGACATCCTCGGCCAATTGGTCGAGGCCTACCGAAAAATTCGGAACACCTGCCGCTTCCTTCTCAGCAATCTTTACGATTTTCATCTCTCGGACGGTCCGGTCCCTGAGGAAGATCTCTTGGAGATCGATCGCTGGGCGCTTCATCGTCTTCAGCTTTTAAATGAAAAAGTCCAGCGGGCGTACGGAGAGGCGGAGTTCCACCTGATCTTTCATGCGCTGAACAATTTCTGCGCGGTCGATCTCTCCGCCTTCTACCTCGACATCCTCAAAGACCGCCTTTATGCATCGGGGGCGAAATCGCCCGAGCGGCGCGCCGCGCAATCGGTCCTGCTCGAAACACTGACGACGCTCGTTCGATTGATGGCGCCGATCCTCTCCTTTACCGCGGAAGAAATTTGGAGCTTTATCCCAAGCGATCTCAAGTCGGCGCCGAGTGTTCATTTGACCACCTTCCCCCCGATCAGGAAATTGCAACCGGCGGAGCAAACATTCCTAGATCACTGGAATGAATTGATTAGTATTCGAGAAGAAGTATCCCGTCTCTTAGAACAGCAGCGCAAGGAAAAGAAGATCGGAAATTCTCTAGAGGCGAGTATTATTTTGTATGCTAGAGGTGATGCTTGGGTTGCTCATGACTTTCCTTTTTACAAACTTTTAGAGCGGTATAAAAATTTTCTTCCTACGTTTTTTATCGTATCACAGGTTGAGCTGCAACCCTGGGACAAAAAGCCGGAGGGAATCTCTCCCGTTAAGGAAGGTCTGGCTATAGAGGTTTGGCCTGCCAGAGGAACCAAGTGCGAGCGGTGTTGGATCTACCGTGAAGATGTCGGGGTGAAGGCAGAATATCCGACCCTTTGCGGACGGTGTGCAGGGGTGATTTCCGATGGCCCCGGTGAAGGAGCGACCTCCCGTGGTACAGGTCCAGAGTAAACTTATCTTCTTGACTTTGGTCGGGGGTGGAACTATCATTCTGGACCAAGTCACCAAATTTTACATTCAGCAAGCGATCCGTCTTAACGAGTCTGTGATTGTGATTCATGATTTCTTTTCTCTGACCTACATCCGAAATCCGGGGGCCGCCTTCGGATTCTTTGCAGATCAGAGTGCGGGCTTCCGTTCTATCTTCTTCTTTATTATTTCCGTGATTGCACTCTCTCTTCTTCTCTTCTTTTTTGCTCAAACACCCAAAGAAGATACTTCCAATTTGCTGGCGATCTCTCTTCTCTTCGGGGGGGCGATCGGGAATCTCATCGACCGGCTGCGATTGGGAGAGGTGGTTGATTTCCTCGACTTCTATATCGGCCGATTTCATTGGCCGGCGTTTAATGTCGCCGATTCGGCGATTACGGTCGGTATCTCCTTGTTGATGTTTTATCTTTTTTGGCCAAAAAAAGAGATGCAGACCGCCGGATTAAGAGGCTGTGAGTGACGCACAATTTGGCAAAGCGTCTCTGTCCCAGAAGAGCGCAGGAAAAAAATTGTGCAGAGGCAAAGAGGCCAACCATAATTCCAATTATCGTCTATAATTAGAGCCAGAAGGTTGGAGGGAGTTCGATCCGTATGCGGAAAGAATCTGAGAAATTTGTGAACAAGGCGGTGCTGGCCCTAGATCGGGGCAACTGGTTGTTGGCGGTGCAGTTCCTCAAGAAGGTTTTGGCCGCCGATCCGAATCATCTTCCAGCCTATCATGAGTTGTCGGACATCTATCTCCATCTCGGCCATTTCGATGCCGCCTTGGAGGTCATTCGAAAGGCCGTCGAGGTTTTTCCGGAAGATTACCAGAGCAGTTTTATACTGGCGAATATCCTTCTTGTTCAGAATAAATCGGACCAAGCGCTCTGTATCTATCGCCGTCTGGAGAAAGTGCGGTGTGATGAGCGAGAGGTGACCGACCTCTACTTCAATATCGCGCTCGCCTATCATGCCAAGAACCAGATGGTCCGCGCCCTACGCTATCTGCGCCTCGCAATCGATGAAGACACCGCTTACACCGAGGCGTACGAGCTGATGGGGAAAATTCTCTTCGAGCGGAAAGACCTCCCCGGCGCCAAACAGGCGTTTCAGAGAATTATTCAACTCGAGCCGAATCATCTCAATGCGCATCACATGCTCGGCATCATCTACTCCAAAGAGTTGAAGTGGAACGATGCGATCTCTGAGTGGAAGACCGTTCTCGCCTTGGCACCGGAGACCGATGAGGCGCTTCGGGAACTCGGTTGGGCGTTTAACATGATCGGCCAGGAAGAAGAGGCGGTCAGTTTTTTGAGGAAAGCGCTGGAGATCAACCCCCAGAACATACAGGCCCGCATCGATCTCGGCGCCGTCTTTATGGGACAGATGCAATTCAAGGAAGCGATTGCCGAGTGGGAATGGGTCCGGCAGTACGACCCGAACAATAAACTCATCCACAAATTTTTGTCTCAAGCCCGCCTTTACGAAAAGAAAATGAAACAGGAGAAAAAAGGAGAACGGTAATCCCACCCCTGCTTTCGGGACCCGTTGGAGTCGCCCTGCATGTCCTTTTCCCTCCCCTCCTCGCTGGTGGTCACCCCTCATACCCCCCCTGAACGGATTGATCTCTATCTTATCCGGCGCGGTGTCTCCCTCTCTCGTTCGCGTATCCAAAATCTGATTGAAGAAGGCCAAATTCTCATCAACGGTCATCCGACGAAGGCGAGCTATCGCGTCCGCGAAGGAGACCGGATCGATGTAAAGATCCCCCCCCCGGCGCCGCTGGAACTGATCCCCGAAGAGGTGCCGTTGGATGTTTTGTATGAGGATGAGTCGCTCTTGGTCCTCAACAAGGCGGCGGGGATGGTGGTCCATCCCGCTCCCGGACATGACAAGGGGACGCTGGTCCATGCGCTGCTCCATCACTGCCGGGATCTGACCGGGATCGGGGGACGGGAGCGCCCCGGCATCGTTCATCGCCTCGACAAGGATACCTCCGGTGTGATGGTGATCGCCAAGACCGACGCGGCGCATCAGCGGCTCTCGAAGCAATTCAAACAACATACGATCGATCGCCGATACTTGGCGGTTGTCTGCGGGAAAGTCGCCAAAGGCTCCGGAAAAATCGATCTGGCGATCGGCCGCGATCGGGTCGATCGAAAAAAAATCTCCTCTCGGACGGCCCATCCGCGGGAGGCGCAAACCCACTGGGCCGTCCGAGAGCGCTTTCGGGTCGCGACCCTGCTGGAGGTCTATCCCCAAACCGGTCGAACGCATCAGATCCGCGTCCATATGGCCCACCTCGGCCATCCGATCGTCGGCGACAAGGTTTATGGCGGCCGGGCGGCTCGGATGTTTGAGATCAACGTGGCGCGGCAGATGCTCCATGCGGAGCGGCTTGGATTTATCCATCCCACCCGGAATGAGCAGATGACCTTCTCGTCGCCGGTTCCTCCCGACATGGAAGGGCTATTGTCAGCGCTTCGGGCGGAAAAGCGAGAAGGGAGTGAGAGAATCAGGGGAGGGCTCTCTCGTCCGTCTGAAGGATGAGAGAGATCTGGCTCGCAAGGTAAACCGGATCGATCGGCGGAAAGACCAACCGATCGGCTCCGAGATCATACGAGTAGCTCCGTGTGACTTGAATCGGGAGCGGATGCTCGCAGAATAGAAAAATTGCGGTAGAAGCAATCCGATAATCTTCTCTCAACCTTTTGCATAGGTCATAGCCGCTCGGTTCTCCCGGAACCAATAGGTCGATCAAGATTAAGCCGATCGGAAGGCGGTGGGCGGCGAAGAGTACCTCCGCGGGCGCCCGGCATTCGTAGATCAAAAGATTGCTTCTGCGGAGTTCCCGTTTCAGCGGAAGGAGCGTCGGCGAGCTATCGAAGAACAAGATGGTTCGGTTTCGTGCCTGCATGAATAAAAATCCATAATAAGGATTGTCTTTTAGTAGGGCCTATGCTAATGATAAAAATATTTCGGACGATCGTTCCAAAGGACCGTCACCTCTTTTTTAAGGATTTTAGCAATGAAGATCCGAATTCTCCGTGAGCGGGCTCGATTGAAGATGACTTGGTGGACCGCCGATTGCGTGACCCCCAGCGTGCGTGCCACGCGCGTCTGTGTCCATCCCCGCTTTCTTAGCTCAAAAGAGATCTCAAGACCGCCCATGCTCTTTTTTTGAGAAGAGAACTTATCAATATTAGCGCTCGATTAGCACTCGGAATTAATTGTTGAAGCGTGATTTTAAAATTAGTGATTCACCACTGGGTAAAAGGGCAAGTCTGAGTCTAATTCGTTTAAGCGACATTGTCAATGAAAAAAATCTCTAAAACGACAGAAATCAATAAAAGAATAAAATTGGTGCGGAAGCAGGCGGGGCTGACGCAGAAAACATTCTCCGAGCGAATCAGTGTCTCCCGCAGTTTCCTCTCTGAGATCGAATCTGGAAAGGTCAAGCCGTCGCTGGAAACGCTCGTCGGCGTGGTGATGCAGTTTCAGGTCGACGCCCATTGGCTCCTGGTCGGAACCGGAAAAGGAGCGACGGCCGACCTGGCGGCGGAGCCTTCGTCCGGATATCAACCGACCCCCGAGCGGCAGAGCGCCTATCCGCTGATCCCTCTTTTAGATGATCGGGTGGTGCAGGGCCCTCCCCGCCGCCTCTCAAAAGACGAAATCATCGCCTATCTCCCTTTGTGGGGTCCCGTCGCTCAGAAAGAGAGCTATTGTTTTTATCTTCAGGACGACGCGATGGCTCCTTTCCTCCGCCGGGGGGCCTTGGTCGGGATGGTCCCGATTGCCGCCCCCTCTAAAAAATGGGAGGGAAAGCTCGTCGCGCTCTGGCAGACGAAGGGCGGAATCACCCTTCGGCGGCTCCGAATCGATCAGAAATATTTTATCTTTGAAGCGGAGAACAAGAGCCATTCCGTTTTTTATCTGGAGCGCTCGGCGAAGCCGGTTCTCTTCGGCGTCGAATGGTGGTGGCAGAATCAAAAAGAGCTCGGCTAGATCTAAAAGGTTTCCTTCCAGTGTTAGCTAACCAACAGTATATTCGAATTTGAGATTTTTCCTCGCAAGGTGCTTGACTTTTAAATTTTAACTCACGTATACTTCTAGAAAATAGTTGGCTTGTATCCCGCCTCTGGATAGGACCATCCAGGTAATGAAACCGTAAATATCATCAGATCATAAAAAAGAAGGGGGTTAACCATGGAAAAAGTATCTCCGCAAAAAGTGGGTGAGCGGATTCGGTTGGTGCGCGGCAACAGAACGCAGACGGAATTTGCAAAGGCGCTCGGGGTGAAGAAGCAGAACTACATCAGTCGGTATGAGCGGGGTCGCATCCCCTCCCCGGACCTCCTGGTTCGTATCGCCGAAATGGGAAGGGTCAGCATCGATTGGCTCTTGACCGGGAAGAAGGGTGCGGGCCGTGCGACAGCGCCTGCCCAGGCGAGCCGTGGAACAAGAACATTGCGTCAGGCCAAGAGAAAGTAGCCTGCGCCGGGGTGAGTCTATCGCGGCCGGTCTGCCTCGATCTCTTCAGCGGCGGACCGGCCTGCGGGGTGCGATCCCCCTTTATCGTCCTCGTTAAGGCCAAGCCTATTACAACGCCGGGTCCTCTTTCATCGTGTTAGAGGATCTTCTGGAAGGCCGGTTTTTTCTCTTCATCCGGTGAAATCGCCTTCCTAAAGAAGATCGACGTAAACTGAATTCCTGATCGGTTTCTCTCCTTCCGCCTTCCCTCTTTCCTATTTCCCCGATAAAGGCGTTGACAGCCTGCAAATTTCTTTTATATACTCCAAAAAGTTAATCTACTTGAACTGCTTAAGCGATTGAGAAAGGAGAAGGTGTGCTAAAAGAGACCCCCTTTATCTGGATGGATGGGAAATTGGTTCCATGGAAAGAGGCCACGGTCCATGTGCTGACACATAGCCTTCATTACGGTTTGGCTGTTTTTGAAGGGATCCGCTGTTATAAAGGGGTGTCCGGAACCGCCGTATTTCGATTGGCGGAGCATGTCGAGCGGCTTTTGGGATCGGCCCACGTGGTTCAGATGAAGATCCCCTTCTCTCAAAAAGAGATTGAGCAGGCGGTGATCGAGACGGTTCGGGTCAATCAACTTGAAGAAGGATATATCCGGCCGCTCGCTTATATCGGTTACGGCGAGATGGGACTTTACGTGAAAGAGAACCCGATTCGTCTCTCCGTGGCCGCCTGGCCGTGGGGAACCTATCTCGGCGAAGAGGGGATTCGGCGCGGCATTCGGGTCGCCGTCTCTTCCTTCGCTAGGCATCATGTCAACATCAGCCTGACCCGGGCCAAGGTCGCCGGCTACTATGTCAATTCTCAGCTTGCCAAGCGGGAGGCCAAGGAGGCCGGTTATGATGAGGCGGTGCTCCTCGATACGGAGGGCTATGTTGCAGAGGGGCCGGGCGAGAATATCTTCATCGTTCGAAAAGGGGTGTTGAAGACGATCCCGCTCACTTCTATCTTAGAGGGGATCACGCGGGATACCATCGTTCAGCTGGCGCAGGAGCGAAAGCTCAAAGTCGTTCATGAGCGCTTTACGCGCGACGATCTCTACCTGGCGGAAGAGGCCTTCTTCACCGGGACCGCGGCGGAGGTGACGCCGATTCGGGAGGTCGACGGGCGGACGATCGGAAAAGGGGAGCCCGGTCCGATCACGCAAGCGCTTCAGGGCCGGTTTTTCGATATTGTCCGAGGCAAGGATAAAAGCCACCCCGAGTGGCTCACCTTTGTTTAAGCGCGCTCAATAGCGTCTCGGATCGGCACCGATCGCGAGAATGCTGCAGGCGACGCGGATCTCCAATCCAAGGTCACTTCCCCTTCGGATCAACTTTTCACCGTCCGCTCCCGGATTGAGATAGACGATCTTCATCCCCGCTTTGGACGCAACCTCTTCGATGATCTGCAGTCCGACATCGGGTGGAACGTAGAAGCTGGCTGTCCGGACCTCTTCCGGAATCTCCAGAACGGAATGATAGACCCGGAGCCCCTCAACCTCCGTTTCGGAGGGATGAACCGGAAAAACACGAAATCCCTTCTCCAAAAACGCACGAACCGCCTTGTTTCCGAATTTGCGTCGGTCGTGTGACGCCCCGACGATCGCCACTTTTTTATCATCCATTCTCTGTTTTCCTTTCTCCATCGCCTTGACAGGAGTCCCTTGTTGGGGTATCCCTAGTATATCAAAACTAGGTGATCCTCATGTTGCGACTCTCATCCTCTTCGTCGGCCTACTCCCGCTGGGTTCTCCTCCTCATCCCACTGCTTGTTTGCCTTGTTTATTCGAATACCTGGGACGCCAGTTTTCATCTCGACGATGAGATGAATATCGTAGAGAATCGGGTCGTTCAGATCAAGACGATCACGCCGTCAAGCTTATATCAAGCCGGATTTCAGAGCCCGCTGCCGAATCGCTTTGTCGCAAACATCTCCTTCGCTCTCAATTATTATCTCGGTGGCCTTCACGTATCAGGATATCATGCGGTCAACCTGCTGATCCATCTGATAACCGCTTTGCTTCTTGCCTTATTCCTCTATCGGACATTGACCTTGCCGTCCGTTCGGGGGGCGGTTCCCTTCCCGGGCGAGGCGGCGACGGTCGCCGCGCTGCTCTGGGCGATCCATCCGATCCAGACGGAGTCGGTGACCTATATCGTTCAACGGATGACCAGTCTTTCAGCGCTCTTCTACCTCCTTGCGCTGGTTCTCTTCGTTTCCGGAAGGAGACGGTCCGAGGAGGGCCGATCGGACGGTCCTCGGCCGTTTTTTTGGTATCTCTGTGCATTGATGTCGGCGCTTTTAAGCCTGGGGAGCAAGGAGACGGCGATCACCCTTCCGCTCTTTGTGGCGCTGTATGATCTCCTCTTTTTTAGAGGAGGAGAATGGGGGAAGATCAAACGGGTCCTTCCCTTTTACGCTGTTCTCTTTACCGCGACGGTTCTTCTCGCCTTTTTTTATCTTGGCGGGACGCCGGGAGAGCTTCGTGAAGGGATCTCAAAGCAGTACGGTGTTGATCAAATTCCACCGGCGATCCGGCTGATGACCGAATCTCGGGTTCTTCTCTATTATGTTTCTCTGCTCCTCTTTCCCCATCCCGCGCGCCTCAACCTAGACTATGACTTTCCCCTCTCCGGCGGGCTGCTTTATCCTTGGACCACCCTCCTCTCCATTCTCTTCCTGATTGGAGTGATGTCATATGGATTTTATGGTTGGAGGCGGAGGCCACTCCTCTCGTTTTTTATCTTTTGGTACGTTGGAAACCTCTTCCTTGAATCGAGCGTGCTTCAACTTGATCTCGTTTTCGAGCATCGTCTCTACCTGCCGTCGATCGCCTTCTTCACCGGGGTCGGGGTTGGTTTGGCACGCCTCCGGGCGCTGCCGCCGTCAAAGCAGGCGTCGGTTCTTGCCTCCGTGGTGCTCGTCAGCCTGATCGGGGTTTATTCGTTTTGGACGTTCGATCGAAATCGCATCTGGAAAAATGAGGTGACCCTTTGGGAAGACACCGTCAGCAAATCACCGAAGAAGGCGCGGCCCTTCAAGGCGTTGGGGACCGCCTATGCGGAGGAGGGACGGCTCGATGAGTCCATCACGGCCTTTCTGACCGCTTTGCGGCTCAATGAAAATTACGCGAAAGCCCATACCAATCTCGGCGTCGCCTACTATAAAAGCGGCAGGACGGTCCCGGCGATATCGGAATTTCAACGGGCGATCGAAATCAATGAGCGGGATGCGCTCGCCTATTATAATCTGGCCAATATCTTCACCGACCAGGGGCGCTGGGATGATGCGATCATCGTCTATCGGAAAGCGCTTGAAATCCTGCCGGTTGAGCCGATGATTCGGCATAATTTGGCCTATGCGCTCAGCCAGAAAGGGATGCGCCGGGAGGCGATTCACCAATATTTGGAGGCGATTCGAGCCGAGAACAGCAGGGTGGAGACCCATAAGAACTTGGCGGCGCTCTATTTTCAAGAGGATGAAGTCGAGGAGGCGCTCCACCATTATCAAGAGGCGACCCAGATCCAGCCGAACGATCCGGCCGTGCATCGGATGATCGGACAGATCTATAAAAAACAGAGACGATTTGATCTGGCCCTCCAGGCGTTTTCCAAATCGGCCGACCTCCAGCCGAACCCGGTCTCTTATTATCAGATGGGGACGCTGTTCGACCAGAAGAAAGAGTGGGACCGCGCGGCGCACGCGTATGAAAAGGCGACTCAGCTCGATCCGAAGATGGTCGAGGCGTATATTAACCTGGGCATCGCTTATCAGAAGGAAGAGAAGCTGGATGAATCGATGCGCGCGTTTCTGGCAGCAATGCGCCTGCGGCCCGATCTTCCCGAAGCGCATAATAACCTCGGCTTTCTATATCAACAAAGGGGCTTGGTCGACCTGGCGCGGTTTGAGTACCAATCGGCATTGCACTTCCGTCCGGAATGGGATCTTCCCCGTCTGAACTTGACGAACCTCGGCGTCGTTCAACAATCCGCCTTGCACCGGCCCTAGTAAAAACAGCGTAAACGAATGCAACATTTTACATTCCGTATGCATCGTTTCGTGGAATATCCCGCAGAAATCCCCTCCTTTTCCCGAAAAGAACCGATTTAAATCGATCTCTCGGTCGGGCCTTTTATTTGCACAACAAGCCGTACACTTTACCATGAACCCTTTCAAAATAGGATTAATGTCACTGAGACGGCGCTACACGCGATATTGGATCTTGACCGGTGCGGTCGGCCTGATGATCTTTCATCCCTTCTCCGCCCAACTGCCCCCCGTCGTTCCGGATGCCGTTCCATCGTCGACCCTTCCAGCCGAATCTGTTTCAAAGAAGCTCTCCACCGAAAGCAAACCGGTCACGCAAGAGCGGGGCTTAAAAGAGCGGGAGCCGGTCTCAAAAGCGAAGAAAGTATTTCAAATCTTATCCCGATTTAAGACCGGTCTGGATGCCAAACAAGAAGAGCGGCTGGCAGGTTTTATCGCTCAAGAGAGCCGGCGGTATGGATTTGATCCCGAATTGATTGTCGCCGTCATCTCGACCGAGAGCTCCTTTTATAACTGGTCGATCTCCTCAAAGGGGGCGGTGGGGCTGATGCAGATGATTCCGACGACTGCAAAAGAGATTGCGGAGGTCAATCATCTTCTCTGGCACGAGGGGGATCCGCTGTTCGATCCTTTCATTAACATCCGCCTTGGGATCCACTACCTCTGGACCCTCTATTTGAAATTTGGAGATCTCTCTCTGGCGCTCACCGCCTACAATCATGGTCCGGGAAAGGTGCTGCGATGGGTCAAAACAGGGGATGAGATTCCAACCGAATATGCGGAGAAAGTGCTCGCCTACTACCAGGACTTTCTTGAATTTGGAAAAGAAAAAAGGGAGGAGACGGTGAAGGTCGCAGAGACACAGGTTGCGCTCCGGTCTTAGCGATTACAGCCTTTTGTAAAACAGCGTCGGCATGTCGGTGATGATCATACCCTCTTGCGCCGGCGTTCTGCAGGCCCGCTCTGTCACTTCCGGATCCTCCGGACCCGTCTTAAATGTCACCGTGCAATTCTTACACTCGCCATTCCAGCAGAATTTATTGGAAAAACGGATCAGTCCCATCTCTTGAAAGATCCAAATCAGCTTGTCCTCTTCGACGCGACAGGCTTTTCCTTGAATCGTAATTTGGAGTGACGGGGGGCCGCTTTGGGGGGAAGATGTCGAGTCCATACGCCCAGCCAGTCTAACACAAATTAGATAGAAGTAAAGATTATCGCCTCCGCTCCACACCCACCTGTTTGCAATAAGAAGCAATCTTGCATCGGCTGCAAAACGGGGAGAGCGGCTTACAGATAAATTGTCCAAAGGGGACGAGCAGGTCGTTGTAGGTAATCCAATATTGCTTCGGCAGTTTTTTTCGAAGCGCCGTCTCGCTTTCCTCCGGCGTCCGGGTCTGGATATAGCCGATCCGATTGGAGATCCGATGGACGTGGGTGTCGACACAGATCCCCGGTCTGCCGTAGGCGACGGTCACAACAAGGTTGGCTGTTTTGCGGCCGACCCCGGGAAGGGTCAGCAGCGTGTCAATCGAATCAGGGACCGCGCCGTCGAATTTCTCCAACAGCGTCCGGCAGAGCGCCACGATCTGTTTCGTTTTGTTTCGATAGAACGAAACCGGATAGATCGCCGTCTCGATCTGATCGGGAGAAAGCCGGATCATCCGCTGCGGCGTTTCGGCGAGCTGAAAGAGTCGGGCGGAGGCGGCCTCGGTCGTCTCATCCCGTGTCCGCAAACTTAAGAGGCAAGAGATTAAAACCTGGAAGGGATCTTTCGTCGTTTCGGCGATCATGCCGACCGCCGGCGTCTTCAAGCGTCGGGTCTCTTCTTTGAGAATCGCGACGATGGAATGGATCGAATCGGCAGCGCGCATGCAGTTAAAATAACATAGGGATTGATCAATGTAAATCTCGATGCAGAGGGGCTGAAAACGATTTTTGCTTGACTTAGGTATGGGGTTGGCCTAGTATCTTTTTAGACTCACCCTCCTTAAAGGTCGGATGCTGTGAAAGAGATGGATCAGGTCTGGTCCGCTTACAAAGAGGGGCTCGACGAAGTCGAAGAGCAGATCAAGAAAAGCCTCGATTCCGAGGTGGCGCTGATCAACGAAATCGCCTACCATATATTGAACAGCGGTGGAAAGCGAATCCGTCCCCTCCTCCTCATGATCAGCGCGCAACTCTGTAAGTCCCGTGACCGACGCCATATCCTTTTGGCCGGCATGGTCGAATTCATCCATACCGCGACCCTTCTTCATGACGATGTCCTCGACAATGCCGAAGTACGCCGCGGCATCCCCGCCGCACGCGTTCTCTGGGGGAATCAGGCGAGCATCTTGGCCGGAGATTATCTCTATACCCTCGCCGTCTGTCAGGCGGTCAAGATGGAAAACTTCGAGATCAACTATCTCCTCTCCACGACCTGTCGGAGGATGTCGGAGGGGGAGACACTCCAGCTGGTTCACAGCCGCGATCTTGCCCTGACCGAAGCGACCTATCTGCAAATCATCGAATACAAAACCGCCACCCTCCTTTCCGCCTCCTGTCGCCTGGGGGGAATTATCGGGAATGAATCGGACGAGAAAAAAGAGGCGCTGACGCGTTATGGCCGAAACCTCGGCATCGCTTTTCAGGTGGCCGACGACACGCTCGACTATGTCGGCGACCGGGCCCGCTTTGGAAAATCGCCGGGAAAAGATATCCGTGAGGGAAAGGTCACGTTGCCGCTGCTCCACCTCCTTCAACATTGCTCCACCAAAGAGAAACAAGAGATCAAAAAAATCATCAAAAAAGAGCGGCTCCTTAAAAGAGACTTCTCCTTTGTCACCGGGCTGATGGAGAAGTACGGTTCCATCACCTACGCACTTCAAAAAGCGCAAGATTACGCCAATCGGGCCAAGGGAGATCTATCGGTTTTTGCCGATTTACCCCCACGTCAGGCGCTTCTTACTCTGGCTGATTACGTCGTCCGACGCGATCATTAGCGCCCCTCTGCAATAGAACCCGGCCTGATCAGAAAATGAGCCTCACAACGGTTTCCGTGGTGGTTCCTCTCCTCAACGAAGAAAAAGCTCTCCCCAAATTTTTGACCGACCTACAGATGCTGGAGGGAGCGGAGATCCTCCTCGTCGACGGCGGGAGCACCGATGGGACATGGCAGCTGCTGGGCCGATGGCTTGGCACTCTTCCATATCGCGCGCATCGCGGAAAGCAGCTTCTTCGGACCGATTGCGGCAGAGGCCGACAGATGAATGAAGGGGCGCGGAAGGCAACCGGAGAAATTCTACTTTTCCTCCATGTCGATTCGACTTTTCCTGTAAAGGGGCTCGATGCGTTAAGGCAGGCGCTGGAGAGACCCGACGTGGTCGGGGGGGCCTTTCGGTTGAAGATCGACGCGACCCATCCGGTTTTGAAATTCATCGAGCGGATGGCAAATTTCCGGGCCCGCTTTCTGAAGCTCCCTTATGGGGATCAGGGGCTCTTTGTTCGGAGAGACCTCTTTGAGCGACTGGGGGGGTATTCGACGCTCCCGTTGATGGAAGATGTCGATCTCATCAGGCGGATGAAGCAGATGGGAAAAGTCGTCCTCCTTCAAGAGGCGATCGTTACCTCGCCTCGCCGCTGGATTCGAGAGGGGATTTACTATACCACCTTTCGTAACCTGGCGCTGATCAGCCTTTACTTTATCGGTGTCTCTCCCCGGACTTTGGCCAAATGGTATCGGTAGGAGATAAAGAAAAAATAAAGAGGTCGTCCATTTAAGCTTTAAGTTAAGCCTTAAGCCGCTTTGGGTCTGGGCCTTCCAAACAGCGCAATCTTGGGAGAGACAAGCCGCCTGTAATCGTCCATCGACATCATGACCGTCTCCGTATGGCGTCCCGCCTGGAAATAGAATCGGTCATATTGCACCAGACGCTCGTCCAGAAAGACCGGAATGCCATAAAGATTACCGAAAGGCGGCATCGCTCCGACCTCACAGTCGGAGAACCGTTCTTTAAAATCGACTTCAGTCGCCATCCGGATCTGTTTGCTGCCGACGATCGTCTCAAGGCGACCAATATCGATCAATTCATTCGCCGGCAGAATACACATGACGAGCTGCTCCCCCGCCCAGAGAATCACGACCTTCGCAAGCTGCTTTCCCGATTTGTGGAGCGAAGCCGCGACCTCTTGAGAAGTATATGCTTCCGGATGGGTCGTCATCTCATAGCCGACCTGATTCTGATCTAAATAGTCCTTCAATCTTAAATTCATCACAGCACCTCATCTTTATATTATCGAAATCCTTCCGAATGATTCAAGGAGACGCTCTCGCGAGGAATTTGATCAAAAGCGCTGGATCAGGAAGAGGGGATAAAGGATTACCCGTTTGGTATCGGCGTCTCCGCCGCTTTCAGAGTGTAGAGATGATAATAAAGGCCCTGCTGCTGAATCAACGTTGCGTGGGTTCCCTGCTCGACCAATTGACCCTTGTTGAGAACCAAAATCCGGTCGGCTTTTTGAATGGTCGTCAGCCGATGGGCGATGACGAAGGTGGTCTTCCCCACCATCAATCGCTCCAACGCTTCCTGAATGAAGAATTCCGACTCGTTGTCGAGATAAGCGGTTGCTTCATCCAGGATGAGCAGGCGGGGATTTTTCAAGAAGGCGCGGGCGAGGGCGATCCGTTGTCGCTGGCCGCCGGAGAGGGTCAGCCCTTTCTCGCCGACGCGGGTTTCATACCCCCGCGGGAAAGTGGCAATGAAGGCGTCAGCATGGGCTGCGCGCGAGGCAGCAAGCAGCTCCTCCTCCGTGGCGTCGAGCTTTCCGTAGAGGATGTTCTCACGCAGCGTTCCGCCGAAGAGGATCACCTCCTGCGGAACATAAGCAATTTGGTCGTAATAGCTCTTGATCTGAATCTGTCGAAGCGGATGTCCGTCGACCTCGATCGTACCGGAAGTTGGATCGTAGAAGCGGTGGAGCAGGTGGATCAAGGTGCTCTTCCCGGCGCCGCTCGGCCCGATGAGCGCGACCTTCTCTCCCGGCGCGACGCTAAAGGAGATCTGCTGCAAGACCGGCTGATCGGAAAGGTAGTGAAAGGAGACCTGTTTGAAAGCGACCTCCCCTCGGATCGGCGGGAGCGGCGGGGCAAGAGGAAGATCGGTGACGTCGGGCTTTGTGTCGAGAATTTCGAAGACCCGCTGGCTCGATCCTAACCCTTCTTGAAGCTGCGAGAAGAGCCGGGCGAAGCTGCCGATCGGACCGGTAATAATAATGGCGTAGATGACAAAGGCGATCACCTCGCCCGGCGTGATTTTCCCGGAGAGGATCTCGCCGGCGCCGTACCAAAGAATCGCCGTCGCCGCGCTTGAGCCGAGGAAGACCATCACCGGCCCGAACGCCGCCGAAATTTGAAGCCGCGCGAGGGCGACGGAGAGCGTCTTTTCCATCTGTCGGTTGAAGCGATCTTGTTCATATCGTTCGCGGCTGAACGATTTGATCGTTCGAATTCCCGTAATCATCTCCTCCATCAAAGTCGTCGTATCGGCCAGGCGGTCCTGCACCGCCAAGGAGAGCCGCCGGAGCCGCTTTCCCATCCACCGGGCGATCGCCACCACGATCGGGATGAGGAGAAGAACCAGAAAGGTGAGCCGCCAGTTCATATAAAGGATGATGGCGATCCCGCCGATCAGGATCAGCGCCTGCCGGATTAAATTCACCGGCAACTCCGTCGCCAGCGTTTGAACGACCGCCAAATCGTTGGTCAGCCGGGAGAGGAGCTCTCCGGTGCGTCGCCGTGAAAAAAATGGGAGCGAGAGCGATTGAAGGTGTTCAAAGAGAAGGATGCGAAGCTGCATCAAGACCTTCTGGCCGATCCCGCCGAGGAGATAGTTGTGCCCGAAGGAAAAGAGGGCCTGAATAAAAAAGAGGAGGATCATCCCGATCAAAAGGAGCGGCGAGACCATCCGATGGTCGACCATAATGGCGTCGACGGCGCGTCGGGCAATCCAGGGAAGGGCGAGGCTGATCACGGAAGAGAGAAGCAGAAAAAGGGTCGCGAGCGCCATCGATCCCCAGTGGGGCCGGGTATAGGAGAGGATGCGTTGCAGATCGCGTCTTTTGGAAGGAGGGTCGGGTCGTCTGACGGGGGAGTCGGTTTTCATCAGCAAGCGATCAGCCGGCCTGGAGGCCGGCGTCTACCGAGACGCTTTCGGTTGCTGGAGGGTCTTTCGGATCAGCAACCCAAGGATGGTGATCGGAAGGGTCGGAAAGAGGAGCGCCTTGAAGAGATCGGTTAAGAAAAGATAGGAGCCGGCGCGGAGTCGAACCACCTTGGCCATGCTGGAGTGGTATTCGATCCTTCCGTCGTTGAGGGCATCGGAGACCATTTTGTTCTGGTTGTTTTCGATCTGTGCCTCGGTCGAATCGATGCTGTTGCTCTGGACCGGTTCATAGCGGGCCGGATTCCAGGCAAAGCCGGCGAGGGAAACAATCAAGGAGAGGACGATTCCGACGGCCCAAAGGGCGCCGAGATCTCTCTTCTCAACGAGTGCCTCACGGGTCGGAACATCGGCCTCCTCGCGGGCGACCTGGAGCTGCGGCTCGATACGGTTTTGCATAAAAAGCCTTTCGATCAATATAGATGAAGCGGTGTGGAGGAATATCATAACGGGGTTGTCGGAAAAATACAAGGGGGAAGAGATGGAAAAATTCAAGGTCAAATCCAAGAGAACGGAGGCGGTCTCTGTGCATGGCCGGCCACGGTTCCCTAAATCCGATTTCAAAACCTCTCATCGGGTTCTTGGTAGAGACCCCTTTATAACATCCGTGCGACGGCGGCGACGACCACCGCTTCGGCGCCGCTTTTTAGAAGGGTTTTTGCTCCCTCTTTCAAGGTGGCCCCGGTGGTGTAGACATCGTCAAGGAGGAGCACCCGTTTTCCTTGAATCGGAGCGGGATTGATGATGCGAAAAGCCCGTCGGACATTTTCATCACGCTCTTTTTTGGAGAGACCGACCTGGGGCGGCGTCTCACGGGTGCGCTCCATCAGATCGATCAAAAGGGGTTTCTTCAGACGGAGGGCCACCTGCCTTGCAATCAGCAGAGATTGATTGAATTCGCGGGCGCGAAGTCGGGAGGGATGAAGCGGAACGGCGGCAATTTGGTCGAATGAAACAGGGTCGAGGCACTCCAGAAGAAGGGTCGCCAGCGGAAGGGCGAGGGTCGTCTGCCTTCGATATTTGAAGCGCTGGATCGCTTCGGCGAGGGCGCCTTCATAGGCAAAAGGGGTGATGGCCTGCGTAAATGGGGGAGGGGCGTCGCGACATTCCCCGCATCGGTGATCGGGGCTGTGGGACAGGGCCGACCCGGAGGGGAAGGGGATGGCGCAGACCGGACAGTGCGGTCCGGAGAGGAGCCGAACGCCTCCCCAACAGGAAGCGCAGAAAGGAAGCGCCGTGGCGGCGCCGGTGATTGGGAGGGTGCAGTGAAAGCAGACGTGGGGGTAGAGGAGGTTGAGGAGTCGCTGAACGACCGTGTTAAAACGATCACCGATGCCGAACATAGTAAAAGACCCCCGCCGCGCCGGAGAGGATGCCGATGCTGAAGATGAGGAGGAGCATCTTTCCGAAAGAGAGGGCGCCTCCTTTGAGGACGATCAACACCATAATGGTCGAGAAAATTCCCCAGGCGCACCACCATCCAAAGAATTTTGCCCGGACCGTCAAGCGGATTTTGGTATGGGAGAATGCCCAGACAGCCTGGCCGATGAGGGCGCCTAACGAATCGAATCCGACATCCATGACGCTGGCGGTGCGTGAGGCGACGAACGATTGGTGGAATTCATCGAGGCTTGCATAAATAACGCAGATCGCGAGCGCCCCCAGGGCGGCTTGACGCGACCAACCCGGTCTTCCCCGTTGGATGGCATAAAGCCACAGGAGGGAGAGGACGGTGTATTCGACGATATGGGCGATCTTCCGGATGACAATCAGTGTGGTGACCAGGTTTTTTCTTGAAATTTCGGGCGAGATCAATTTAATGATCGGAACCAACACCGAGTTGGTATGGACCATCGAGCCGGCATCGGTAGAAAAGATAAAGATCAATCCCATCCAGACGATTGGACCGATATAGTACTTCATGACGCCGACGGGGCGGCCTCGATCGGTTCATCGAAGAGGACCAGCCGGATCAGTTTTTGAGAGATTTCCATAATCACGGGCGACTGCTGCGAGATCATGAAGGAAAAGGAGAGATCGAGCGTCTGCATGATCTCAGCGATGTCGTTTCCAAATTTAAACGCCGGAGCGAGCCGCGGGTCCTCAAAATTGGGGTTGCGGTAGGTGAGGTAATCGACGAAACTTCCTTTTGCCGGAAGCGCTTGATAGATCTCGTAGTGAAGGGCATCGGTGAGCCCGGAAGGAACCGGGGAGTCGGGATAGAGCTCCGAAAGTTGGTTGAAGAAGGCGACGAGCATAAAGCCGGTCAGTTTCTTCAAGATCGCCGATTGCTTCGTGTCATCGATCTGTTTCGAGATATTGCTTCCAAACCGGGTATCGTAATGGCCGATCTGCTCCTGCAAAACTTTATGATAGAGGTATTCGGCTCCCTGGCGGATCGTGTCTCCCAGTTGGGGAAGGCGGTTGATGATCTCCTCGGTCTTTGAATCGAGCTTTTTGTCTGTCCGGTAAAGGGTTTTTACGGCCGGATTTTTGGGGGTTGGTGTTCGCTGAAGCAGCTTCTGGAGCCAGCCCAAGGTCGGTGTCCCTCTTCGTCATAATGGTTCAACGTACTATACAGTAATTGTGAAAATCGGGCAAGTTTTTGACCGATTGATGTTTTGTCTTTCCCCGTAGCGGAATGTCGAAGATAAGCCAATGTAACCTTGACAAGCGTGGCTGAATTCCCTAGAATCGGTCGAATGATCTCCACGGTCCAGCCTTATGCGCATGTCTCCCCGACCGAGCAGGATGAGCGGTTCATGCGGATCGCCTTGAGCGCGGCGGAGTCGGCCGCGGCCGAGGGAGAGGTGCCGGTCGGGGCTGTGTTGGTTTGCGGGGAGGGGGTTGTCGTCAGCGCCTATAACTTGAAAGAGCGCCGGCACGATCCGACGGCACATGCCGAGATGCTTGCGATCCGACGGACGGCGGAAAAACTGGGTCGCTGGCGACTGGGCGGAACCCTCTATGTAACGCTGGAGCCTTGCGCAATGTGTGCCGGTGCTTTAATTCAAGCGCGCATTCAGCGTCTGGTCTACGGCGCGGCCGATCTAAAGGCGGGGGCCTGCGGCTCTGTGCTGGAGGTGGTGCGCGAGCCTCGGTTCAATCACCGGATAGAGGTGATCGGCGGTCTTCTTGCAGCAGAGTCCGAGCGGTTGCTTCATCTTTTTTTCTCCCGCTTGCGATCGGAACGGGCGATCAATTAGATTCCCGGAGATTCCCGGTACGACCTAAAGCCGAGACAGCAGTCAGCGTGAACAGCAGGTTTATGGAGAGATGGCCGAGTCCGGTTGAAGGCGTCTGACTCGAAATCAGATGTGGGGGTAACCCCACCGGGGGTTCGAATCCCTCTCTCTCCGCCAGGTTAACACAGCCATCAGCACGCAGCCGTCCGCTCGGAACGCTTAAGGGGTCGGCTGATTGCTGAACGTTTTTATTTACGGAGAGATGTCCGAGCGGCTGAAGGAGCACGACTGGAAATCGTGTAGGCGGTCAAAAGCTGCCTCGGGGGTTCAAATCCCCCTCTCTCCGCCAATTCAGCTTTCAATGTAAGATGCATTCGATGGAGGGACCGGGCCCTGTGCAATAGGAACCTATGAACCCCGCCAGGTCCGGAAGGAAGCAACGGTAAATGGGCCCTCCTATGTGCCGCAGGTTCACCTGGTCTCTCCATCGAGTGCACCTTTCCCAAGGAGATGGTTCCATCCCTTTTTCACCATAAGCGATTGCCCAATGAGCTATCGAAGGACACGGAATGGCGAATCCATATCAAGTCTCGGCGAGAAAATGGCGGCCTCAAACCTTTGAGGAGGTGATCGGACAGCATCATGTCGCGACCACCCTGATGAACGCCGTCCAAAAGAGAAGGGTCGCGCAGGCCTATCTCTTTTCCGGGATCCGGGGGGTCGGAAAGACCACGATGGCCCGGCTCTTGGCCAAAGCCCTCAATTGTCCCACCCCGCAAGGAGCGAGCCCCTGTAACCGATGCGACTCCTGTAAAGAGATCACCGAAGGGCGCGCGGTCGATGTGGTGGAAATCGACGGCGCGTCGAATACCGGCGTGGATGATGTCCGCGAGCTCCGCGAGAAGGTCAAATACCTCCCGCTGGGGGGCAAATACAAGATCTACATCATCGATGAAGTCCATATGCTCTCGAACGCCGCCTTCAACGCGCTTCTCAAGACGCTGGAAGAGCCGCCGCCCCATCTAGTCTTCGTCTTTGCCACGACCGAATCGCACAAGATTCCTGCGACGATTCTGTCCCGCTGCCAGCATTTTGTTTTCCGCCGGATCTCCCGTCAGGAGATCATCGCGCAACTGCGCCGCGTCACCGAAGATCGGAAGGTCCAATTCAGCGAACGGGGTTTGGTGCTGATTGCAAAGGCGTCCGAGGGGAGTATGCGGGATGCCTTGAGCTTGCTCGATCAAGCGATCGCCTATGGCGGACAGGAGGTCAAGGAGGAGGACCTCTTCACCCTTTTGGGCCGGATCGGCGAGGCGCGATTTCATGCGTTGGTCCGGGCGATTCACGAGCGGAATGCCGAGGGGGCCCTTGAACTGGCGAAGGAGATCGCCGATAAAGGATATGATCTTCGGCAGTTCTTGGCCGATTGGCTGGAGCATCTGCGCCATCTGATTATCGTGCAACATCTCGGGGAGGCGGAGGGGTGGATCGATCTTCCCCGAGAAGAGATCGAGGAGATCCGCGCGGAGGCGGCCCTTTTTTCGATCGATGACTTGCAGCGTCTTTTTTCTTTATTCGCCCGTTTGCAGGCGGAGATCCGCTCCGCGTCGCATCCGCATCTTCTCTTTGAGGTTGCCTTGATGAAGGCGATCGCCCTCTCCCATCTTCAACCGATCGAAGAGATTCTCGATCGACTGCAGGCGCTGGGGGGTAGTAATACGAGTACGGCGGAGCCGGGACTGTCGTCGAGGATGCCGGAGGCGGCCGCTCCATTTAAGACGGCCGCTCCAATCAAGACGATTGAGAAGAAGTCGCCCGCCGAAAAACCGCTCCCGCAGAAAGGGGCTCCGGATGTTGCGGGAGCGACGCGGGAGACCGATCCCGATAAAAGTGCGCTTTGGAGAAAAGTAGTTTTAGAGATGAAGGAGAAGCGTCCGAGTCTCGGCTCCTATCTTGAGCAGGGAACCCTCTTGGAAATCAGTGACCAAAGGATTAAAATAGGATATTCGGAGTCATTTTTAATTCCGCTTATCCAGAAAGAAGAAAATCAAAAACTCGTGGGCGCTTCATTAAAAGGCCACTTCCAGAAAGAAATGGCGTTGGAGTTAATCGACCTTCAAGGGGCCAAAGCGAGGGCTGTTCCCTTTTCTGAGAAGAAAAGGTCGAATGATCCGGCCCCGTCCCATCCTCTGGTTCAAGAGGCCTTGCGTCTCCTGGGTGGAGAGGTGATTGAGACCAAGCAGGGAGGTTAAGAGGACACTTGGGTAGGAGTCATCATGTCGAATAAAAAAATGCTCGGCGATATCATGAGACAGGCGCAGGCCCTTCAGGAGCGGATGGCGAAGCTGCAAGAAGAGGCGGCTAAAAAAACGGTCGAGGCCTCCTCCGGCGGAGGGATGGTGACGGCAAAGGTGAGCGGCAAACAGCAGCTCCTCTCTTTGACCATCGATCCGGAAGTGGTTAAATCGGGTGATGTTGAAATGCTCCAGGACCTGATCGTGGCGGCGGTAAATGAAGGACTCCGGAAGAGCCAGGAGCTCATGGCGGAGGAGATGAAGGGGATGACCGGTGGGTTAAACATCCCCGGATTATTTTAATCGGCCCGTTTAATGGTTAAGATGCTTTTGTCCCCTGGCATCAAAAGGGGGCGTGTTGTTCCCGTTTATTTTACTTAAGTGATGATGGATCAAAAAGGAAAGTTTGCATATTTGATTGAGCAGCTGATGGAGCTTCCCAGTGTGGGGAGAAAGTCGGCTCAGCGGATGGCTTTTTATATCTTAAAGATGCCGACGGAAGAGGCAAAAAAAATCGGCCGGGCCATTATCGATGTGAAGGATCTCCTCACTTTCTGTAAAATTTGCAATAACATTGCGGAAGGGGAAATCTGTACCATTTGTGCTAGCCCCAACCGGGATGCGCAAAAGGTTCTGGTGGTGGAAGAGCCGAGCACCCTCTACGCAATTGAACGGACGGGAGAGTACAAAGGGCTCTACCATGTCTTATTGGGAGCGGTCTCGCCCCTCTCCGGCTCGAATGGAGCCGATCTCACCATCCGTAATCTCATCGAACGGCTTGAAAAGGGGGGAATTTCGGAGGTCATCATCGCCACCAATCCGAACATAGAAGGCGAAGCGACCGCCATATATCTTACCCGTCTTATTAAGCCACTTCATATCAAGGTCACCCGGATCGCCTGCGGCATTCCGGTCGGTGTCGATTTAGAATATGCCGATGAGGTGACCCTTGCCAAATCACTCGAAGGAAGACGCGAAATTTCATAAAATTCCCTTGACGAGATCAGAGGGGGTATGCTATCTTTTGACATACCCTTTTAGCAATTATCTTGTTATTTCAAGAGAATTTAGCTAATTGAGCGTTGAAAAGGCCAGCTGAAAGCCTTCGGTCTTTTCTTCTGGAGTGCCTTGAAAAGCCTCGTTTAATCATATGGTTCATTGAGTCTCGAAGGGAGTTCTGTCGATGCCAAAGTATCGCGTCTTACCTGGTCCCGAAGCCTTCTTACCTCCTTCTGCTGCCTGTGCGGGCGTTGTCCTGCCGGATCCGGGCCAGGCGCTTATCCATGGCGATATCGTTCATGAAGACATCGCAATGGATGAGGCTGCGAAGCAATTTTTGATGGCCAAGGTGCCGACGATCTTCCCGGGTCCATTGGTTCTTTGGAATTGGAACGAAAAGGCCGCAAAAAAAGCAACCGCCATCAAAGCCCTTTATGATGAACTTAAGTCGCACAATCCCGGCGCTTTGCTTATCCCGATGCCGGACTATCGGCCGAAGTATCCAAAGATCAATCCTGAAGTCGAGATCAACCCCAATCATCCCAATTTAACTATATGGCATAATAAGATCGACGTCTGTATGTTTGTCGGTGTCCATTGTCATCAGGCGAACCTCTCTTTAAAAATTATTCGGGGTGGGACGAACTGCTACACGGTCGCGATGTGTGCGCAGGCGGGTCATGAAGATGCGATGCTCACCTTCCGGGATGCAACACCGGAGAAGATCTGGAAGTTTACAGAGGCGGTTCGAAAGGCGAAGGCATCCGGTGTTTATGCCAGCCCGAGCGGAGTGGCTGTTTCAAAGGCTTAAGCGAATGTGGGCGAGTTGCAGACCCTAAATCCTAATTTTAGGAGGGGACCAATATGGAAGCGAATTCGGTAATCGGTACAATTAATAAGAAGGGCCAGAAAATCGTTGACCCGGAATATCTCTTTTTTGAGGCTCCACGGCAGCAACATTTTATGACCGGGAGCGAGGTCGTCCGTGAGGCGATCCGTCGGGCGAGCGTCGATATTTCTGTCGCCTACCCGATTACCCCACAGAGCGAAGCGGCGGCGATGGTCGGCGATCTTTATGTTGAAGGCTACGTCGGAGACTACTTCCGGGGAGAGAGTGAATTTGCCGTGATGTCGCAGTGCGCCGGAGCCTCTTTCGGCGGTGCCCGCGTCTTTACCACCACCTCCGGGCCGGGAACCCTCCGCGCCTATGAAAACTTTCCGATGTGGGCCGGATCCCGTCTCCCGATTCTGATCAACGTGATGGTCCGCGGTATCAACTCTCCTTTAAATATTCAGCCGGATACCCTTGAGCTGGGGATGATTCTCGATACCGGGATGCTGATCTGGCATGCCGAGACCGCCCAAGAACTCCTCGATTATCTTCTGAAAGGTTATATCGTTGCCGAGGAACCGGATGTCCATCTTCCGATCGCGATCGTGATCGACGGCTTCTTCGTCAGCCATACCAAAGATATGGTGATGATCCCCTCTGCGGATATCGCGCTTCCTCCTTACAACCCATACCGCTCTCCGGTTCCCTGCATGGATATGGAAGTTCCCCCGGTTCGGATGATGCGTGATCCTTTCGTCATGAAGAGCAACTACATCAGCTATGCGACTCACGCCAGTTGGCAGCAAGAAATTCGGGCCGCCATCGAACGCTCCCGGAAGCATACGATCCGTCTTATCGGAGGATTGATTGAGGAAGAGAACAGCGATGCGGAGATCCTGATCGTTTCGTCCGGAACCGCCGTTGCCCAGGGGCGGGAAGCGATTCGTCTCTTGGCGGAGGAGGGGATCCGTGTCGGTATTGTGAAGGTAAAGACACTCCGCCCCTTCCCTCATGAAGAGATCCGTCAGGCGACGAAGAATGCCAAGCTGATCTTTGTGCCGGAGTTCAATGTGGTCGGCTGGATGGCGCGTGAGATTAAGGCGGTGATCCCCGACAACCACCGGGTGATTGATGGACCGCATGTGGCGGGCGGAATGACGATGCCCCCTGAGGTGATTGTGGAAGAGATCAAGAAGGTTCTTGCTGGTAAAAAGGAGGTTGTCCATGGGTAAGGAGAAGATCAAAATTTGTGATGAGTTTTATGACATCATGCCTCCCGAATATCGTGAGCTGGTCGATAGCGCGACATACGGAAAAGAAGGGCGCGGCTGGAAAGATGTCGGTATTGCAAAAGAGTTAATTGAAGAACACTCGCTCTGCGCAGGGTGCCCGGAATCGATCGCCTTCCGTTATGTCATGGCCTGTCTCCCGAACCCGGAAGACACCGTCATGGTCGGCTCGACCGGATGTACCAGCTTGGTTTTCCCCCATGTAGCGGTTCACAACATCCATTCTCTGTTCGGAAACCAAAATGCCGTCGCATCGGGTCTGAAGCGAGCGCTGGCCTACCGCTTTCCCGGCAAGGTGAAAGATGTGGTGGTCTTGGCCGGAGATGGTGCCACGGTGGACATCGGTCTCGACATGACCCTTCAGTCCTGGTTCCGCCAAGAGAAGTTTCTGACGATCTGTTTCGACAATGAGCTCTATGCCAATACCGGTGGACAGGAAAGCGGACTGATGCAGAAGGGGTTCGTCTCCAAGATGGCGCCGGCCGGAAAGAAATTCGACAAGGTTCGCCTTCCGGAGATTGCCGAGGAGTCGGGATGCCACTATGTGGCGACCCTCACCGTCAGCAAGCCGAATCGGGTTGAAAAGGCGATTCGCCAGGGCATTCTGATCGCCCGCGAGGTCGGCCCGACCTACATCCAGCTCTACACCCCCTGTATTCTTGAGATTGGAAAGCAGGCGATGGAGGGTCTCCAAGAGATGCGGGATTCCGAAGGTCCGAATGAGCGCTTCGCCTTTAAGGAATATATCTCCGAGGAAGCGAAAGCCTATTTGGCCAGCTTGGAAAAGGAAAAGAAACCGGCGGCGATACCCTCGCAGGCCTAAGGAGTCAGCCATGAGAAAGCGCGTCAACATACGAATGTCCGGATTGGGAGGACAAGGGGTTGTGACCTCAGCCCATGTTCTGGCGACCGCCGCCTCCAAGGAAGGGAAGCATGCGATTTCGAATCCCTTCTTCGGGGCCGAGAAGAGAATGGCCCCCGCCGAAAGCTATGTGCGGATTGCCGGTGAGCGAATCTACGATCGGGGCGAGTTGGTCTATCCCGATGTCATCATGGTCTTCCATCCCCAGGTGATCACCCTCGGAAAGTGTTACACAATGCCTTTCTACTCGGGGATTAAAGCGGGCGGTATTCTAATGATCAACTCGGATGAGCCGCTTCCTCTTTCAAATGATGACCTCGGCTTTTTAGACAAGATGAATGTTCCGATCTTTTATGTTCCCGCAACGACCCTGGCGGTTGAAATTGCAGGGACCGAGTTGGCCACCAACATGAGCATGCTCGGCGCCTTAATGGGAGCGACCAAGATTGTCGCCATGGAAGCGATGGAAGCGGCGCTGCAAGATCGGTTCGGTAAAAAGTATGTCGCCTCCGGGGGAACGGCCACATTGGATGAGGCGATCAAGAAGAAGTTTGCCAAGAAAGAGCAGCTCTTGGCGAAGAATATGGATACGATTCGACGGGGTTTCGATCTCGGTGTCGCTTGGGCTGAAACGATTAAGACCCCCATGTTGGTCTAAGTTCGAGGAGGAGAGTTAAGTAATGTATGCTGTTGCTGAAGTAGTTGACGAAGCGTGTGTGGCCCATAAGGGATGCCGACTCTGCATCATGTATTGTCCCGAGGCCGATACGATTCTTTTTGATAAAACAAAAAAGGTGGCGGTGGTCGTCGAGCAGCGATGCAAGGGATGCGAGCTTTGCGTGGTGGTCTGCTCCGCTGCGAAGCACAATGCCATCCGATTGGTTCATCGATAAGGTTAATTTTTAAATTAAAAGGCCCCATCGCTTGTCAGCGGTGGGGCCTTTTGTTATGATCGCGTTCAGGTTGCGTGTTTCCATTTATTAAGGAGGAGTCGATGTCGAACAATGTCGAGCAAGCGCTCGCAAATGTGATTCAAGCGATGCAGGGTCTAAATCAGCAGTTCGAAGATAAGATCGAGGAGATGAGACAGCAAGGGAAGGATGAGGAAGAGCTCCAGCAGTTGGTGAAAGGTGCCCTCGCGATGAAAGATGCCAGCGGTATCTATCTTTCCTGGGCCAACCATTATATCGCGAAGTTGGCGCAGACCGAAGGGGCTGAGCCGGATGATGACGAGTCGATCATCATCGAGAGATAATCCCCCGCATGTTCTCCTCCCTTTAATTTTCCTCATACGGTCTCCTCACATTGCGCAAACGCGGACTCCGTGGTATAAAATAAAGTGCTTCCCAAAAGGCGCACCTCCCCAGGATAGACCGATGGCGGATACCGGCTTGGTCATGTATGAAGAAGAATTTAAGCAGATTGATGCGGAGCTGTCAAAGCTGCACCAACTCGCGAACGCCAAGGTCACCTTTCTCGTCGATAAAAATGGACAACTGATTGCGAGCGTCGGCGAGACCCAAAATCTCGACACGACCTCATTGGCTTCTCTGACCGCCGGGAATATTGCCGCCACCGGCGGGATGGCCAAACTCTTGGGCGAACGAGAATTCTCGATCCTCTTTCATGAGGGGGAGCGAGACAACATCCACATCTCTTTGATCGGGCAACGGGTGATTCTGGTGGTGATCTTCGATCAACGTTCCTCCTTGGGGTTGGTCCGACTGAGGGTCAAAAAGAGCTCCGAGGCGCTCTCGCAGATTTTCGCAAAGCTGATCGACAAAGCCGATAAAGAAAAAGAGACGCGGAATAGTCATTCGCCCTTCTCAGAAATTACGGAAGATGATATCGACCGATTGTTCGGATGATTTACCCAAACGGGGCCGGCCAAGCGGCTCAGGGGAAGATCGCATGCCACGCGACAGGACCGTGGCCTCTTCGATGGAGTAACGATTAGATGTCGTTCATCAACTATTCAGCCCGTGAGATCAACTGCAAGATCGTTTACTACGGTCCGGGGCTCTGCGGCAAGACGACGAACCTCATCTATATTTATAAGAAGACCAATCCCGACAGCAAGGGGAAGATGATCTCGCTGGCCACCGAAACGGAGCGGACCCTCTTCTTCGATTTTCTTCCACTGGCACTCGGCAACATCAAAGGATTTAAGGTCCGCTTTCATCTTTATACCGTGCCGGGCCAAGTCTTTTACGATGCGAGCCGCAAGCTGATTCTGCGGGGGGTGGACGGTGTGATCTTCGTCGCCGACTCTCAAGTGGAGCGGATGGAAGCCAACATCGAAAGTTTGGAAAACCTGCGAAAGAACCTGAAAGACCAAGGACTGAACCTCGATGCGATGCCCTTTGTCATTCAATATAACAAGCGGGACCTCCCGAATGTCGTTCCGGTAGAGGAGCTGAATCGCGTCCTCAATCCACGGGGGGTTCCTTCTTTTGAAGGGGTTGCTGCGACCGGCAAAGGGGTTTTCGATACGTTGAAAGAGCTGGCAAAAATGGTGATCATGGAGTTGAAGAAAAAGTCTTAACCCCGCTTCTTTTTATCCAGGAGCGGATCAGACGATACGGATCTCGCCTCCGAAGTAAAACCGATTCAATCTCTTTCTCATTAAAAGAAACCTGATCGATTACATTCCCAAGATGCTCTCTTAAAAGGGTGCGGAGCTCCTCCCGGACAAAGCCCCGCCGCCGTGCCGGCGCAGGCTCGGTCTCCAGCTGCTTTTCAATTTCGGTGATCAAAGCCGGAATACCCTCCCCCCGGTCGGCGATCACCCGCAGCAGCGGCCGGTCCGAAAGGGTCTCTTTGAGTTGATGATAAAGCCACCGCGCCTCTTTGAGATCTCCCTTATTGACGACCACCGCATCGCCGATCTCCAGGAGCCCCGCCTTCATCATCTGCACCTCATCCCCCATGCCGGGGGCCAAGACCAACACGACGACATCGGCCAGCCGCGCAATTTCCACCTCGTCTTGCCCGACGCCGACCGTCTCAATTAAAATGATCTCTTTTCCCATCGCGTCGAGGACATGGATCGCCTCAAAGAGGGCCGGACTGAGCCCGCCCCACGCGCCGCGTGTCGCGAGGCTTCGGATAAAAACATCCCGGTCGAGAAAGTGCGGCTGCATCCGGAGACGGTCTCCCAGAAGGGCGCCCCCCGAGAAGGGACTGGTCGGATCGACGGCCAGCACCCCGACCGATTGCTTTTTTTCCCGGAAGGCGGTGATCAATTGATTGATCAGTGTGCTTTTTCCAGCGCCGGCCGGACCGGTGATCCCGATAAGACGCGCCTTGCCGGTGTGGGGAAATAAGGCTTTAAGTATGGGGCGGGCCGAGGAGCTTTGATTTTGGACAAGGGTGAGAAGTTGAGAGGCCGCGCGGACATTTCCTTTGAGGATGGATCGAATAGACGCCGATCGATCGGTCCGTCGATCGGTCACGAGAGAAGTCCCTTTGCGATGATCTGTCTCTGGATCTCCGACGTCCCCTCGCCGATCTCGCACAGCTTGGCATCCCGAAAGTATCGCTCGACCGGATAATCTTTCAGGTAGCCGGAGCCGCCATGAATTTGGATCGCCTGCGTCGTCGCCCTCATCGCGACCTCCGATGCGAAGAGCTTCGCCTCCGACGCCGCCTGCTTGTACGCTTCCCCGGCATCTTTCAAGAGGGCGGCGCGATAGATCAGGAGCCGCGCCGCCTCAATTTCGGTCGCCATGTCGGAGAGCTTCCATTGGATCGCCTGAAAATCGCCGATCGGATGTCCGAACTGAGCTCGCTCTTTGGCATATTTGATTGAATCTTCCATCGCTGCGCGGGCGAGTCCGACCGCCATCGCGCCGATCCCGATCCGTCCGCCGTCTAAAATCTGGAGGACATCCTGAAAGCCGTGATGGAGCGTTCCGACCAGATTTTCCTTCGGAACCTGCAGCCGATCGAAATGAAGGGCGGCGGTATCCGAGGCGCGGACGCCGAGTTTTTTCTCGATCTTTCCGACCACCAGGCCGGGGGTGTCCCGCTCCACGACAAAGGCGGAGATGCCGAGGGCGCCCCGGTTCCGATCGGTGGCGGCGGTGATCAGATACACTCCGGCGGTCGATCCCTGCGTGATAAAAAGCTTGCTTCCATTGAGGACCCAGTGATCCCCTTCCAACACCGCGGTCGTTTGCATCGCGGCGGCGTCGGAGCCCGATCCCGGCTCGGTCAGCGCCCACGCTCCGAGCTTTTCTCCCCGTGCGAGCGGAGCAACATGGCGCCGGCGTTGCGCCTCATTTCCGAAGCGATAGAGGTGCATCGTGCAGAGGGAGTTGTGCGAGGCGACAATCAACGCCATCGCGCCGTCCTGCCGGGCGACCTCTTCCATGACGATCGCCATCTCCATCGCCCCGAGCCCCGCCCCGCCATACTCTTCCGGAATGGCAACGCCGAAGAGCTTCAGCGCCGCCATCTTGGGGATCAGCTCGTGCGGAAAGCGCATCGTCTCATCCCGCTCCGCCGCCCCCGGCGCGATCTCGGCGGCGGCAAACTCCCGAACCGTCTGTTGAAGCAGTTGCTGCTCTTCGGTGAGGTCGAAATCGATCATCGGTCGATTATCCTGCCAGCTTGTTGATGAGGAGCTCTCGAATTTTTTCGGGAAGTTTTCGGGAGTAGCTCTGATAGAGATTGGCCTTCTTGGTGAAATATTCATTCTCGGACAAGAGGCCGGCCTCTCTTGCTCTTTCTAGAAGGTCCAGCTTGGCCTGCAGGGCCGCCTGGAGGTCCCCTCCCAGTTGCGCTACGAGCACCTTATTTCGCTCCATCTCTTTTTCGCGAAAATATTTCAGCAGCTTCTGAACCGAATAGGCGGTGGCCCCGGCCGCAATGAGGGGGAGAAAAACCGAGAGAAAGCGATACGTGCCGCTGCTGACGACCCGGGTTCCCCCCTTCATGAATCCCCAAGAGGCGAGGGTGGCATAAATCGGAGAGGTGGTGAAGGTGGAGGCGACCCAGCCGCCGACGAGGAGGGCGGCGACGGCGCTGGCGCCCGGAATCTGGTTAAAAAGCTGTCTCACCAGAGCGCGGCCGACTTCTCTGCTTTCTTGGGCGATCTTCTTTTTATCCCAGCCCCTGAGCCGGGTGAGAATGTCGGTCGCAATGTCGCTGATCTTGTCCATCTTGGTTTACTTTTCTTCCTTCGGAACGAAATAGACATCGGTTGCCTTGAACTTGCTGTTCCGCAGGAATTGCGCCTGCACCGGCATTCCGATCTCCGCCTGATCGGGCGCTACCCCAGCCAGCCGCGAGAGAAAGAGGGTGTCGACGCCGCGAAACTCCACGAGGATCAAGGTGAACGGCGTCTCCTTTAAGAAGGCTTCGCCGCCGAAGTAGCAGGTGGTGAAGGTGTGAACCTTCCCCTCGAGCGGCAGCTCAATCCAGGCGGTCGGCGCGCCGCATTCCATGCAGTGCGCGCGGGGGGTGGCGTATTTGGTTTTGCACTTCGTGCAGGCGCTTCCGAGGAGCTTTCCCTTCGTCAGCCCGGCGAAGAAAGGGGAGTCTTGGGCGTAAGAATGAATATAGTCGATTTCATAGTGCCACTTTAAGATAATCGGATCGATCTTGTAGAGGACGGTCCCTTCATCGGTCTCGGGAAGACGGGTTTTTTTTGCCATGACGTCTCCAATAAGGGGGGGGCGGCGTGGTTGATAGAAATTAGTTTACTTTGGATTTAATCTTTGTGCAAGGCTGGAGATGGTGGTCAGGCACTGACTCGCACACCTTCTCCCGACTGGATTGACGATAACGCTTGCAGGACAGATGGGACGAGTGGCTTCAGTTCCTTCATCCGATTTCTGGTCGCTTTAACAACAATGATGCCGAGACCAGAATGGGCGAGATTCTCCTGATATTCGAGGTCTTGATCCGCTGTGATGAATACTTCGAATCCTTCGTTTTTTTGCGCGGCGTAGTAAGTCACCGTTTTTTAGACCGGTCCATCTTTGTTGAACGACAGTGCGGACCTCATGGCCAGGAATTCATGTGCAAGTTGAATGCGCCAGGCCTGTCAACCTTCTAGAAGCGAGATGGGATAATAGACTGAGAGAAGAAAGACCCTCTTCTCTTGTTGGCGGCGCTTCATCTGATCAACCAATCCCTTTCGACTTGATATGAAATCATCCGGATGCTTCCTTCTTGATCGCCTTCAAACGAAGCCGCTTGTAGTCGGCCTGCCAGATACCGAGTTGGAATAGTATGGGGCGAAGGACGTCTTCCATCGTTTGGATGACGGCGGCACGTCGGTCGGGGGGAACCTGCTGGAGGAGACTTCCAGCGAAAGTATCGATCCAGTCGCGCAGGCCGGCTTCTCCCCCCTCGAGCGGGGTCGGACGCTCAAAGAGAGAGGCATCGGTGACCTCCAGACCATTTTTTTCGAGCAAGGTGGCGTATTCGCCGATGCTCGGGAAGTACCATGGAATCATTTCTTCTTTCAGCGGAGAACCGGCCGCTTTGAATGCTTCTCTCATTGCACCGACGATCCGCTCAATATTCCCCTTGCCACCCAACTCCGCCACAAACCGCCCGCCCGGTTTGAGCGCGCGTGCAATGCAGGCGATCACCCGCTCCGGCGCTTTGATCCAGTGAAGGGCGGCGTTGGAGAAGACGGCGTCGAACGGTTCGCTGAATCGGAACTCTCTCGCATCCTGGACTTCAAGCCGGAGAGCAGGATAGCTTTTCCGCGCCTGGGCAATCATCTCGGCAGAGGCATCGATCCCGACCATCTCCGCGCCGAGCGCAGCGATCCGGGCGGTCAGGTGTCCCGTCCCGCAGCCGATGTCGAGGATTCGCTCTTCCGGCTGCGGGGCGAGGAGATCGATCAGTTCGGCCCCGAACTTCCAGACGAAAGAGTGCTTGTCGTCGTACAGGGTCGGATTCCATTTCGGGTTGGTTTTATCGTCCTTCATCCAGCGCTCTGCTTATTTATCTTCAGCCTTTTTCTCACCCTTCCACCGCCGCGTCAGCCCATACTTCAACAGCCGGAGCAGGAATTTTCCCTTCGTCATCACCTGAAACGTTTTTCCGGTGACCCGGTCGTTTTCCGGCGAGGCCATCTTCACTGCCAGCGCCGCCGGCACCGCCACCGGATTTGCCATCATATCGATGAACCAGCCGATCTTTTCCCGATAAGGGCGTCCTTCTTCGGTCGCCTCGCCGCTCATCAAAAGATCGGTCTTCACCATCCCGGGAGAGAAGATGTTGGCGGTGATCCCCGTCCCTTTGTACTCGCGGGCGAGCGAGCGGGTGAAGGCGACGAGCGCCGCCTTGGTCGCGCCATACGCGGTGACGCGCGGGGAGGGGAAGTCGGCGCCGTAGCCTTTGAGGTTGAAGATCTTTCCTTTCCCCTGTTGGAGCATCTGCGGGATCACCGCGTGACAGCAGTTGAAGGTGCCGACCAGATTGACGGAGATCACGTAAGCCCAGCGGCGCGGATCGATGTCGCCGACGCGGCCGTAGGTCATGCTGATCCCGGCGTTGTTGATGAGGATGTCGATCCGTCCAAACCGCGACACCACCGCGCCGACCATCGATTTGACGGAGGTGATCTCCGAGACGTCGCAGACGACCGACAACACCTCCCCGATTTCGGCGAGTCGTACCGCCGCTTCTTTGAGCCGCCCCGCATCCCGCCCGCAGATTGCGACGCGCGCCCCTTCACGAAGATAAGCTTCCGCGACGGCATAGCCGATCCCGCGACTTCCCCCGGTGATCAACGCGACCTGACCCTGAAGGCGCACTTTACTGAATGATCTCCTTGATGCTGTAGATCGGCTTCTTCTGAGACTCGTAGTAGGTCCGGATTTGAATCTCCGCCAGAATCCCGAGGCTGAAGATCTGAAGACCGGCCAAGATGAGGACCGTTCCGAAGAGGAGGAGGGGACGGTTTGCGAGCTGGGCTCCCCAGACGATCTTCTCCACCGCCAGCAGCCCGTCGATCGCAAAGCCGGCGGTGAAGAGGAGGAGCCCGAACATCCCGAAGAGCTGAAAAGGGCGATGGGAGAAAGTTTTGAGGAAGAGAACGAGGATCAGGTCGATCAAGACGCGCGAGGTCTTCGAGAGGGTGTATTTGCTCCGGCCGTACTTCCGCGAATGATGGTTAACTGGAATCTCGGTGATCTGGGCCCCGTAGATGCTGGCGAGCGCCGGGATGAACCGGTGGAGCTCGCCGTAGAGGGGGACGTTCTTAATCACATCGGCGCGATAGGCTTTGAGCGAGCAGCCGTAGTCGTGCAGCTTCACCCCGGTGGTCCGGCCGATCAGCCAGTTGGCGATTTTGGAGGGGAGGACCTTGGTAAACTTTTTATCCTGCCGGTCCCGCCGCCAGCCGTTGACGATATCATACCCTTCCGCCATCTTCTTGAGCAGCTTGGGGACATCTTCCGGATCGTTCTGCAGATCGCCGTCCATCGCGATGATGATCGTCCCCTGCGCGTGATCGAACCCGGCCGACATCGCCGCCGTCTGACCGAAGTTGCGGCGGAAGCGGATCGCCTTGACCCTCGGGTAGTGGAGGCAGATCTCGCGGAGGACGGCGTCGCTGCCGTCGGTGCTCCCGTCGTCGACGTAAATCACCTCAAACGGCTCGCCGATTTTGGAGAGCGATTTGACGATCGCCTCCGTCAACGGCCGGATGCTCTCCCGCTCGTTGAAAAGGGGCACGACGACCGAGAGGTTCGGCACCGCTTCTTCTTTTAGATTTTCCTGATCCATTGAAGCCATCCTGTCTAACAATCCTGTGAAACGATCCGGTTAGGTCGGCGGCGGGGAGAGCGGCCGGTTGGAGCCGAAGGCATAGGCGCCCCGCTGATCCAAGAGAACGAAGGACGGCTCCTTCTGAAGCTCGGAGACCAGCTTGCTTTTGGTGATGATGAAACTCCGCTCCGGGGCCGCCAGAATCTTTTTCAGCGCCTCGAAACTCTCCGGCTCATGGCGGATGAAGGGGACGATCGAATGCCGCGCATAAAAGACGACGCTCGGCTTGTTCAACCCATAGACGACCAACTTCTCGTTGCCCCGAAGCTGCTCTCCCGCCTGCGTCGCATAATCGTGGAGCGGTCCTTGGACCACCTCCGCCACCGGTGGAACGACCAGCGCCAACAACGTCGCCGTGAACAAAACGATCGTCGCGACCATTGTAGCAAAAGCGCGCTCTTTCTGAAAGGACCTTAAAAAATAGGCCGCGGTGAGCATCCCGAGAAAAAGGACCGCCGCGACGATTTTAAGCGGCGCGGTGAGTTCGGGGAGGACATCGAGAAACGGAGAGGGGGGGAGCTGCGCCTGGGCTTTCATGACGAACGTCGGCGCGACCATCAATCCGGTTCCCAACAAAAAGCCGATCGCCGCCAAAAAAAAAGCGCTCCGTTTCAGCCACCGATCCGACACCTGCTGCTCTTCCCACCAGAGCCCGACCAAAACGGCCATCGCCGGAAAGAGGGTGGCGATGTAGTTCGGCAATTTCGTTTTGGAGGCGGAGAAGAAGATAAAAATAATCGCAAACCAAAGCAGGGTAAAGAGGGGAAGCTGCCGGTCAGGCGATTGCGCTCTAAAGGCTTTTAGATTTTTGGGAACCGCGTGAAAGAGGGCGGCCGGGAAAAAAGCGCTCCAGGGGAAAAAGCCGATCAGGATGACGAGGATGAAATAGTAGAACGGGCCGCGGTGTCCCGAGACAACCTCCGTATAGCGGGTCAGATGGTGCTTGATGAAGAAGGCCTGAAAAAACTCGAGGCCGTTCACCGAAAATTCCAGTAGATACCAAGGAAGCGCCACCGCCATGAAGAGCAACGTTCCCGAAACGGGACGCGCTTCCTTCAGAACGATCGGCAGCCGTCCGGTGAGGAGGATGAACAATAAGATAATCGCCCCCGGAAAAACGATTCCGATCAATCCTTTGGTCAACATGGCGAGCGCCATCCCGACAAAACATCCCCAATAGCCCCACCGCTTCGGGCCCGGATCGGTCGCCGCATACCCCTGGAAGAAGCCGAAGAGGGCGAGGGAGACGAAGAAGGTCAGGGTCATGTCGGTGATGGCGGAGTGGGCCAGTCCGATCATCTCGAGCGACGTCGCCAAAATAAATCCGGAGACCCACCCGGCCCGCGCGCCGCGATGGGCAGAGACGAACCGGTAGGTCATCCAGACCAGCGCCACCCCCATCGCCGCCGAGGCGAACCGGGCGCCGAATTCGTTGATTCCGAAGAGCCGATAGGAGAGGGCCATCATCCAATAAAAGAGGATCGGCTTGTCGTAGCGGTTGACCTCGTTGTAATGCGGGGTGATCCAGTCGCCGGTTTCGACCATCTCCCGCGTCGCTTCCGAGAAGACCGCTTCGTCGACGTCGAAGAGATAGATCGAGCCGAGCTTGAAGAAAAAGAGAAAAGTGGTGACCAGAAGCAATCCGACCGCCGCGTTTCGGTTGGAGAGGAATCGGGGAGCCGGGGAAGCCGCCATCATCGTGCCCCTCCGCGCAGCTGGTTCCGCACCGACTGCCTGATTTGTGTCTCTTTAAAATGAATCGCCTCCCGCCATTGAAAGATCAGCGAGGCGGAGAGGAGCCCGATCCCGGCCCCGCCGAAAACATCGGAGGCATAGTGAGAGCCGAGGTAGACCCGGGAGAACGAAATCAATGCCGCCACCGCATAAAAAAAGAATTTCCCGCGCGGGTAGTAGTGCGACAAGACGAGCGCGAGGGCGAAGGAGGCGGTGGCATGGCCGGAGGGAAACGAGTCGTATCCGGAGGCGAAGGTCGGGCCGACCGGAAAGGTTGTAACCGCCGCCAAACGGGGCCGGGGCCGGCCGAGGAGGTGTTTGATGATCTGGCCCAACAGCCCGGCGAACGCGGTGGCGTACATGCCGTATCGGCCGGCCTCCTGCGTTCGCTCCTGCCGTTTGATCAGGCCGACGATCAGAACGAGGAGGCTGACGACAAAGAGGATCTCCCCCGCCCCGATGTAGCTGATACACCGCATTATTTGATATCCGGTCGGATCTTTGAGCTGTTGAATTCCGTCACGAATCCGGCTGTCGAGAAAAAAGAGGATGGCGAGAATAGGCCAAAAGATCAGGATGAAGAACCTCCATGTCGGGGTGATGAATGCGCTTCTATTAATAGCAAAGCGGCGGGGAGTGATCAACCCTTTTTTCGGGAGGGTGAGCGAGGGACGACTCAATAGCTGATTTTGACGAGGCCGGCCGCCTTCATTGCCAGATCGCGCGCCTCGAAGGGGTCTTTGCCGGGGGCGAGGACGACCCCGAGCCGCCGGTTTTTTCGGCAGTCGGGTTTTCCGAAGAGCCGGATCTGAATCCCCGGCTCCAGCAGGGCGGGGCCGATCTCGTACGAGGGGGCGATCGCTTCTTTTTCCGCGAGGAGGACGGCGGAGGCGCCGGGGGTCTGGATTACCGGGGGATGGACCGGAAAGCCGAGGATCGCCCGGACATGCAGGGCGAACTCGGAGAGATCTTGGCTGATCAAGGTGACGAGCCCGGTGTCGTGGGGCCGGGGGGAGACCTCGGAGAAATAGACCTCCTCCCCTTTGACGAAGAGCTCGACGCCGAAGATCCCCCGGCCACCGAGGTTTTCCGTTACCGTTCGGGCGATCGTTTTGGCTTTGTTCAGGGCGGCCTCCGACATCGGGTGGGGCTGCCACGACTGGCGGTAATCGCCGTCGATCTGAATGTGTCCGATCGGCGGGCAGAAGACCGTTCCATTCACGGCGCGGACGGTCAGCAAGGTGATCTCATAATCAAAATCGATAAACGCTTCGAGGATGATCCGGGCCCCTTTCGCCCGGCCGGCGGTCATCGCATATTCCCATGCCGCCGGGAGATCCTTCTCGGAGCGGACGACCGACTGTCCTTTTCCGGAGGAAGACATGATCGGCTTCATGACACAGGGATAGCCGAGCGTCGCCGCCGCTTCTTTCAATTGCTCCGGCCGGTCGATAAAGTAGAATCGGCTCGTCGGGAGCTTGAGCTCCTCCGCCGCCAGCCGGCGGATCCCCTCCCGATTCATCGTCAGCCGGGTGGCGCGGGCGGTCGGGATGACGGTGAAGTTTTTCTCCACCTCGGCCAGATAATCGGTGGCGATCGCCTCAATCTCGGGGACGATCAGGTCGGGCCACTCCCGGTAGATCACGTTGTCGAGCGCCCGCGGGTCGAGCATGTCGATGACATAATTCCGATGCGCCACCTGCATCGCGGGGGCATTCGAATAGCGATCGACCGCGATGACCTCCACGCCGAGCCGCTGCGCTTCAATCGCCACCTCTTTTCCCAACTCTCCTGCGCCGAGGAGCATCAGGCGGAACGCGTTTTTAGAAAGGGGGGTGCCGAGCATCGGGATCTCCGTCCGCTATTATAAATATAGTAATTGGCGAGAGGATAGCCGGTTTATAGGGGAGGGTCAAGGGGATTTTGCGTTTGGGTGAGGTCGTAATGAACGGGTGAAGTTGGTTCGCGAGCCTTGTTACTTCCTCTCTTTTAGTAAGAGGAGGCAGAAGATTAAGAAGATGGAGCGGGGTTTCACCCCACGCCCCACCGCGGGGGTTGCTTGCCCAACCCCCTTCGGCTTCCCAAGGGACACCAGGGGGACAAGCCCCCTTGGATCCCCACGGTCAGACGCTACAGCGACCGCGCACAGTACAGCGACGGACTGCTGCATCGGCTGACCTAATGTAGTGGATGGAATGTCTGATTGTAGAAAAGCAGATCCACACTAGGCATTCATTTATATAAGGATACAATTTTAATTTAGATAATTAGGAGACAATCCGCTTCTTCTTCGGTTTGAGGGTCTCCTCTTCGGTGAGGTTCAGCGATTCGGGATAGGGCTCGAAATAGCGTTGGTCTTGGAGGTAGGTGGTTTGGAAGCGGACCACCCAGGCGCGGAGGATGCTGGAGGGGGCGCTCAGCGGGAGGTGTCCTGCGCGGTAGGCGTCGAGTCGCTTCAGGAAGAAAGCTTTTTCTTTTTTGGAGAGGGTCTCTGAGAAGTAGCCGAATGCGTGCATCAGCGTATTGATGTGGGAGGAGGCTCGGGGCGGACGGGAGAGGGCCTGTTGCAGAGCAGGGGCGTATCTGTTGAAGAGGGCGGCGGGAGCCTCCTTCTCCGGGTTGGCGACGATCTGTCCGAGGAGGCGCATCTCTTTTTGATAATAAGCCATCAACAGAAGTTTGTGGGTTGCGTGGAAGCGGATCAGCGCTTCCGCCGTTCCAATCTCTCTCGCCGCGCGAAACCGGGCGAGGGTAAAGAGCTTCGTCAGGAAGTGGTCTCTGAGTTTGGGGTTGTTCAGTCGCCCTTCATCTTCGATTGCGAGGCCGGGAAATTGTTCGAGCACCGCCGCTGCAAAGAAGCCGGCCCCCTTACCGCTCGGCGCATGGGCCTCGTGCTTGGGGAAGTGCTTCACATCTTTGATCCCGCAAGAGGGGGAGCGGTTTTTTAAAATGAACCCGTCGACCTGATCGATGGAGGAGAGAAACCGATTGGAGAAATGGCGCATCCGATCGGACAGATCTCGGCCGGTGGACGGCTGCAGCAGACGAAGCATCCCGTGCTCCGAGACGACCCGAACCGGGTCGCGGGGGACGCCGAGGCCGATCTCCAGCTCCGGGCAGATCGGAACGAAAGTGACATGCGGCTCCAGCTGCTTCACGAACCGATCGGCAATCATCGCGCCATTGTATCGACAAGGGGCAAACTCAAGGCATCGGCTGACGACGACGATCGGTTTGCGGGTGCGGTCGATGACGGAGGCTTCTTGCATGAAGGGTATGTTGCCTGCGATGCCATTTAATTGTCAAGGCCGGGACTAAAGGATGCCGCCGGAGTTGCATTCTCGGTTCGGCTGGTGTACCATCGCGCCGTTTGGAAGGCCGAGCATCAGGTCGGCACCGTTTCAGGGGAAAGCGATGAAAAAGACGATTGGCCTGGCCGTTTTGTTCTTACTGCTGCTTGAAATTGTCCCGCCATCGGCTCACGCGGACGATACGGCAAAGCAGGTCTTCACCGACGGCTTCTACGGTGGGCTGGCAGGGGCGCTGGTCGGGGCCGCTGTCATGGCTTTCACGAAACATCCGAGCGATCATCTGAAGGACATTGCGGTCGGCGCGGGGGCTGGCGTCATCGCCGGGACCCTCTATGGAATAGGGAAAGCATCGCGGGCCTTCGCCGAAATCGATAACGGACATCTCACCGTTCAGCTCCCGACCCTCCGGTTTGAGGCCGAGCCGGTCGGAAAAGGGGTGCAGCCGTGTCTCTCGGCCGACCTCCTCCACGTTCCGTTCTAATAAGCATTACACTCAGAAAGTCAGACGGACATGGTCATGGATCGGAACCGACCCGGACGCGCGCCGAACAGCCGGCTTCGGCTCGCTGCCGGGGGGCTTGGGCTGGCGGTCTCTCTGCTGGCATTTTTCCCCGCCCCCACCACTCTGCTCTGGATGGTGGCGATCGGTGTCACCGAATGGGGATACCTCTTCGCGCCGCTGCCGCTCTTTCTGTTTCTGCCCGGCGGGCGCGCCTCCCTCGCCGGACGGATCGCCGCGCTCCTCGGCCTCCTGACCACCCTCTTGCTGATCAGCCCGCTGCTCCGCGCCTTTCCGGTGGCCGCTTCGCTTCCGTCGCGCCTCACCGCGGCCTTCGGAGAAGCGGCGCCTCGTTTTGTCGTCGGGGCGGCGCCGCGGCCGGCCCCACTGAATCCGCTCGACCTCTTTCGGGGGATCGCTTCACCCGAGGTCCGGGAGGTGCAACGAAGCTATAAGACGGTTGCCGGCCAGACGCTCGGAATCGATCTCTACCTCCCGCGCCTCTCACAAGCGCCGGCCCCGGTCGTTCTGATCGTTCATGGAGGTGGCTGGCGGAGCGGCGACCGGAGCGAGCTTCCCCAACTCAACCGCTACCTTGCTGCACGGGGATATCTGGTCGCTTCGATCGATTATCGCCTCGCCCCCCGCGCCCCTTTTCCCGCCGCATACGATGACGTGAAGGGGGCGATTGCTTATCTCAAAGCGAACGCCGGCGAGCTCGGAGTCGATCCGGAGCGGCTCGTCCTCCTCGGCCGGTCGGCCGGCGGGGAGTTGGCGCTCCTCGTCGCCTACACCGCCGAGCCGGGGATGGTCCGCGGGGTGGTCGCGTTTTATGCACCGGCCGATCTTCAGTACAGCTATGCGCATCCGGGGAACCGATGGGTGATCGACTCGCGCGGGCTCCTGGAAGGGTATCTCGGCGGCCCGCCGGTCCGCCGGCCGACCGCGTATGACGCCGCTTCACCGATCCGCTTCGTCGGCCCGCCGACCCCGCCGACCCTGTTGATCCACGGCGGGCGCGATGAGCTCGTCTCCCCGGTTCAGAGCGAGCGGTTGGCGGCCCGCCTCGAAGAAGTGGGGCGTCCCGCGCTTCTCCTCTCGCTCCCCTGGGCGACCCATGCGTGTGATGCGCACTTCAACGGCCCGTGCGGGCAGATCAGCGCCTATGCGATCGAGCGTTTCTTGGCGGCGGTGACGAAGTAAGCGAGGCGCGGCTTACATTGTCATGGCGTCATGGAGCCCTTTCATGATCTCTTTTCGGAGTGAGGGATCGGTGGCGAGCTTGAGCGCTTTCTGATAATCGGAGAGGGCGGCCTCTTTGTCCCCTTTGCCCATATAAGCAAGGCTGCGGCTGGCGTAGGCCTCGGCGTAGTTCGGTTTTAAATCAAGAGCACGGCTGTAATCGAGGATGGCGCGATCAGGATCATCGATGAGAACGAAGGCGTTCCCTCGGTTGTAATAAGCCTCCGCATAGTTGGTGTTGTGTTGGATCGCCCGATCGAAATCGTCGATTCCTTTTCGAACCTCTCCCTTCTTTTCGACATAGATCATCCCGCGCCGATTATATGCCTCGGCAAAATCTTCTTTCAGCGCGATGGCATTTCCATAGCTGGCGATCGCTGCCTCGTCCTCCTGCCGCTTTCGATAAGCGTCGCCGAGGGAATACCAGGTGATCGCCGAAAGCGGCTCGCGCTTCAACGCTTCTCTGAAATCGTCGACTTCCCCTTCGAGGGAGCTGATCGGCGTGCCGACCGGTCGGCGGTCGATTGAGGGGCGGCCCGATCGGACGAAGCCGCTCACAATAAGGATTGGGAGAAGGAGGAGGCTGAGGAAAACGATTTTACGGGTGGGATTTTTTTGCGGCGCGGTTTCTCTAAAGTAAATCGACGCTAAAAAAGTCCAGGCGAGGGCGAGGAGAACGAACGTCTCCGTCTGGACCGCTCCGGAGAAGAGCCGCAGCGTGCCGTAGAGGCCGCCGACCAGCGCCAGGAGAAGAGCGATAAAATCCCAGGTTGTCTTCCGATTCATATCGTTTTGAAGGTTTGTCTCGAAGGGGTCCGTAAGAAACTATACCAGACCGGTGCTCGCCTGACAATGAAGGGGACGGTTCCTTTGAACTAAGCCTCCTCGATCCGATCGCCAAGGGTATCCTCGACATAAAGCATTTTGATCGCGACCAATAAACTGGCGGTCAGCGGAGAGGCGAACATCACGCCGAGGGCGCCGACGAAAACGCCGAGGATCAGCTGCACGGTGACGGTGAGCACCGGCGGGAGGTTGACCGCCTTTCGTTCGACCATCGGGGTGACGAAATGGTTGTCGATCGATTGAACCGCGATATAGAGGAGGAGGGCATAAGGCAGCTGGGTCGGGTCTTGTCCGAGGGTGATCAGCAGGACCGGGACGGCCGAAAGGAGGGGGCCGATGTAGGGGACGAAGTTGAGGATGCCCGCCACGATTCCGAGCGCCAGCGCCGGTTGAATGTCGAGGAACCAGAGCCCGAGGGTGGTCAGGACGCCGATGACGATCATCGCAACCATCCGGGCGATCATCCACCACCGGAGGGTCTCGCCGATCTGATCGATGACCCCGGCGATCCGCTCCCGCCGATGAAGCGGAAAGAGCCGGACGACCCCGTTTCGATAAGTGGCCGGATCGATCGCCAGGTAGAGTCCAATAAAGAAGACGATGACGACGTTGGCCAGAAGTCCAAAGGTGCTTGAAAAAAGAGCGGCCAGTCCTGACAGGAGGCCGGCCGGTTTCGCCAGCTGCTCGGCGGCCTTGGGTGTTTGCGCCAGAAGCTGCTGTCCCCATTGAGATTGCATGAGACGGCGGTTGAGCTGCGCCACCATCTGCGGGATGTTTTGGATCAGCTGGTCAAACTGTTGGGAGATGTCGGGGGCGAGCGACCAGCCGCACAATCCGAACAGCCCGAGCAGAAGAAAGAGGACTGCTGCCAGCGACCAACCGGCAGAGAGCGGCGTATGGGAGGCGATCCAATCGCTCAGACTCCGAAGGAGCACCGCCAAAAGAATGCCGGCAAAAATAAGAAGGAGGACGTCGGCCGCGGCGCCGATCAGCAATAATAAAATGACGACTGCCGCGGTGATCCCGACGGCGACAAGCGTCTTTCTTGCGAAAAGATCGGTATTTGATCGGGTCGACGGAGGCAGCTCTTTTTTTTCCGTTTTGACGCGGCGGACCGCTCTCATCGCTGCTCTCCTTCTTTCAGGGAATATACCACTATCATATCCGAAATGGCGGTCTCGATGCGACCGTTCCAAAGGAGAGGCAGAGACACTTCATCGTGCGGTGTCGGTTATCCGAGCTGCAAGAGTCCGACAATGAGGAGAACCATGATTCCGACCATGGCGACGATGAAGACGGCGGGGTGGAGACCGCTTAGATCTGGTTTTTCGTCTTCAGGGAAGATCATTGGCGTTCGGGGATAAGGGTTGTCTGTTGGATTATTTATCTATTATAAAAAAAATTAAATCGAGTGCGCAATCGGGGGGAGATGCCCATGGACGGGAAGGGAAGTATCAAGTTGAATTCAGGGCGATGGAATGGGGCTTCGCCCCAAGCCCCACCGTGGGGGCGCCTCGTCGCGCCCCCTCCGGCTTCCCCAGACGCCGGGGGTGGAACCCCCTGGCCCCCCTGCGGCCGAACTCGGCGCGACCGCACAAAGCAGTGCGGACTGCGCCTCAGACAGGCGCCCTGTAAAGGTCGATGGAGCGTTTGATCAAAAACGCAGCAGAGTGGCGGGCACGGGACGCCATGTCGCGCAGGCGCTTACGACACTCATTCGTAATATAGTGCCTGTGCAATGCAGCTGTAGCGTAACAAAAGAGGGAGGCGGTATAAAAAGAATCCGCTTACGGCTGCTCTAGGATGCTTACCGTAATGTAGGTGCCGGTGCCGGCGTGGCTGTGGATCAGGCCGCGCTTTGGGTTTTTGATCTGGAGTTTTCCGACGCCGAGGTGTTTTTTGATCGTTCCTTGGAGTTGCCAGAAGGCGAAGACCGCCTGCATGAGGCCGGTGGCGCCGACCGGGTGGCCGCAGGCCAGCAGCCCGCCGCTGGGGTTCACCGGGAGGCGTCCCTGTTTCGGTAAGGGGAGGCCGTAGTCGATTCCCGGCATGAACGGATTTCCCTCCTCGACGAAGGTCCCCCCCTCGCCGTATTTGCACAGGCCGAGGTCTTCGTAGGTCTGAATTTCCGACGAGGTATAGGCGTCGTGCAGCTCGATGAAGTCGAAATCGTCGATCGGGTTTTGGACCCCCGCCATTTCATACGCCTGCTTCGCCGCCGCCCGGCCGCCTCGGAAAGAGTGGACGCCGGGGTATTTGAGGTTTCGGTAGTCGCTCGCTTTCTCGTGCGGCAGGAGAAGCACCTTTCCGTGGGGGCGGTCGGCCATCCGCATCGCGTCGCTGCCGGAGCCGACCCCGGTGATTTTCACCGGATGGGGACAGAGCTTCATGGCGACCTCTTCCGAGGCGAGGAAAGCGACCGCGGCGCCGTCCGACATGGTGCAGATGTCGAGCATCGTCAGCGGGGTCGCGACCATTTCGGAATTCCGGACATCTTCTACCGTCAATTTTCCCGGACGCTGGGCATAGGGATTGTAGAGGGCGTTGGCGTGATTCTTGATCGACACCATCGCGAGCTGCTCCGGCGTCGTCCCGAACTCATGCATGTGGCGCCGGACCATCATCGCATAATAGCCGGTGTAGAAGCCGCCGACCGGAAAATCAAAATTCGTGTCCGAGGCGAGCGCGATGAACTCGTTCCCCTTCCAGGTGTTGACCCGCGACATCGTCTCGAAGCCGAACGCCAGACAAATGTTCATCCGGCCCGATGCGACCGCCTCCCAGGCGCTCTGGAAGCAGAGGCCGCCGGTGGCGCCGCCTCCCTCGATCCGTTTCGACGGCTTGGGACAGAGGCCGAGGTAGTCTTGGACCATGCTGGCCGCTTTTAGCTGCCGGGTGAAATGATCGGAGAAGTAGGAGCCGACGGCGCCGTCGATCATCTCCAATTTCAATTTGGGGAGATCGGCGAGGGCATAGTCGAACGCCTCTTTGACCATGTAGCGGAAATCTTTTTCAGGGTTGGCTTTTTTGAATTTGGTGATTCCGCCGGTGATCATGTAGACGGGGCGCATCGGATACCTCTCAGCTGGGGGTGGGAGGAAAAGGGTCGAGATCAATCGTAGCGGAGGAGGGGGACGCTGTCAAGATTGCGGATTTCGGAGTGAAGATCCGAGTCGATCGGCCGCAGCGTCACACTTTTGTATGTCGGATGATTTTTCCTTCGACCAGGTAGACGACCATTTCGGCGATGTTCGTGGCGTGATCGCCGATCCGTTCGATGTATTTGGAGATGAAGCTGATCCGGATGGCGCGGGTGATCGTGGCAGGGTCTTCCGACATGTAGGAGAGAAGCTCCCGGAAGATCTGCTGGGTAAGGTCGTCGATGAATTCATCTTCGGCGCAGACTTTTCGAGCGAGTGCGGCGTCTTTGTTGACGAATGCATCGAGCGTCTCCCGGACCATCTTCTGGGCCGCTTCCGCCATTCGCGGCAGGTCGATATAGGGCTTGAGGAGCGGCTCTTCGGCGAGCTCGATCGATCGCTCGCAGATATCTTCCGCCAGATCGCTCATCCGCTCCAGGTCGGTCGTGATTTTCATGGCGGTCGTGATAAAGCGGAGGTCGCGGGCCGCCGGCTGATAGAGGGCGAGGAGCCGGATGCACTCTTCATCGACCTCGACATCCATCGCGTTGACCAGATGGTCGTTCTGGATCGTCTGCTTCGCCAATGCGGTGTCGCGCTCCACCAGCGCTTTAATGGAGGCGGCGATCTGCGTTTCAACCAGCGCCCCCATCTTCAGGATGCGCTCCTTCAGTCGTGTCAGCTCTTCTTCAAAATGGCGGTGCGCCATTATCCAAATCTCCCGGTGATATAATCTTCCGTCCGCGAATCTTTCGGATTCGTAAACATCTTTGAGGTGACATCGAATTCGACCAGCTCTCCGAGCAAGAAAAATCCGGTTTTGTCGGAGATTCGGGCCGCCTGCTGCATGTTGTGTGTGACAATTACAATTGTATAGCTCTCTCTCAATTCCCGCAACAGCTCCTCAATCCGGCCGGTGGCGATCGGGTCGAGCGCCGAGGTCGGCTCGTCGAGCAGAAGGACTTCCGGATCGACGGCCAAGGCGCGGGCGATGCAGAGCCGCTGCTGTTGGCCGCCGGACAGGCTCATTCCCGATTTGTGCAAGGCATCTTTGACCTCGTCCCAAAGGGCCGCCTGTTTCAGCGCCCGCTCCACCCGCTCCTCGAGAACGTCGCGGCGGCGGACGCCGCCCAATTTTAATCCCGCCGCCACGTTGTCGAAAACCGACATCGTCGGGAAGGGATTCGGCTTTTGAAAGACCATTCCGACCCGCCGCCGGATCATCGCCGCATCGATCCCCGGTCCATAAATCGTCCCCCCATCGAGGAGAATGCTTCCGGAGAGGCGCGCGCCGGGAATGACCTCGTGCAATCGATTCAGGCAGCGGATAAAGGTCGATTTTCCGCAGCCGGAGGGGCCGATCAGGGCGGTGACCTCCCGTGGCGCAATCGAGAGGTTGATCCCTTTCAGGACATGGACCTCGCCGAACCAGGCGTGGAGTTGACTGATTTCAAAGATCGGTTTGCTCATCAAGATGCCCCAGATTGAAAGAATCGACGGTGCAGGACGAGCCGCGCAACCAGATTGGCGACGAGCACGAGCATCAAGAGGACCATCCCGGCGGCCCACGCTTGGCGATGCCAGTCTTCATACGGGGCGATGGCATAGGTGTAGATCATCACCGGCAGGCTCGCGGTCGGCTCCATCAGCCCCTTGGCCCAGAAGCGGTTGCTGAAGGCGGTGAAGAGGAGCGGGGCGGTCTCCCCCGCCACCCGCGCGATATCGAGCATCACCCCGGTCAGAATTCCTCGAAAGGCGGTCGGGATCACGACGAAGGTGATCACCTTCCACTCCGGCAGTCCCAGCGCGAGCGCCGCCTCCCGGATCGAGGCGGGGACCAAAGTCAAAAACTCTTCGGTGCTACGGAGCGCGATCGGAATCATCATGATCCCGAGGGCGAATCCCCCGGCCAGGGCGGAGAAGTGTTTCATCGGAAGAACGATCAGAATATAAGCAAAAATGCCCATGACGATCGAGGGAAAGCCGTTGAGAAGGTCGGTGGAGAAACGGACGAGAAAGCCGAGGGTCGTCTCCTTTCCATATTCCGAGAGATAGACCCCGCCGAAGAAGCCGATCGGAACGCCGATCAGGCTCGCCAGCCCCAGCAGCTTGATCGTTCCGACAATCGCATTGGCCATTCCGCCCCCCGTCTCACCGACCGGTTTCGGCAGCTTCGTAAAGAAGTCCCAATCGAGTGCCGTGATCCCGTGATAGGTGATATATCCGAGGATAAAGAAGAGAACGCCGAGGGTCAAGAGGGTAAACAGACCGGTCAGGGAGAGCATCACGATGTTGGTCAGTCGGCGATAAAGCGGGGTGGCGGCATTCACGTTCGGATCGCTCCTCTCTTTGTGGAGACGCTGTAAATCAGCAACCGGGCCAGCGCATTCACGACGACCGTCACCGCGAAGAGAACCAGCCCGATTTCGACCAGGGCGCTGACATAGAGATCGGAGGTCGCCTCGGTGAATTCATTGGCGATGACCGACGCCATCGTATATCCCGGCTCGAAGAGCGAAGCGCTGATCTCGGGGCGGTTGCCGATCACCATCGTCACCGCCATCGTCTCCCCGAGCGCCCGGGCCAACGCCAAAAAGATCGAGCCGAGAATGCCGGAGCGGGCGTAGGGAAGGATGGCGATCCAGACCATCTCCCATCGGGTTGCCCCCAAGGAGAGGATCGCCTCCCGTTGCGAGCGGGGAACCGCGATGAGGACCTCTCGAGAGACCGATACGATAAAAGGGATCACCATAATCGCCAGCACGATTCCCGCCGTCAGCATCCCGACGCCGTACGGCGCCCCCTGAAAGATCGGGAGAAAGCCGAGGGTGGCGCTCAAAATCGGCTCCAACACATTGCGAATCCAGGGAACCAAGACAAAGATTCCGATCAAACCGTAAATCACGCTCGGAATGGCGGCGAGCAGCTCCACCAGGAAGGTGATCGGATCGGAGAGCCAGCGGGGGGCGAGCTCCGAGAGGAAGATGGCGACCCCCAATCCGATCGGAATGGCGATCAACAATCCAATAATCGATGTGACGAGGGTGCCATAGAGAAAGGGAAGGGCGCCGAACTCTTCCGCCACCGGATCCCAGGTGGATTGCCAGAGGAACGCCCAGCCGAATTTCGCAATCGACAAACGGGAGTGCCAGTAGAGCTCGAAGGCGATGACCGCCGTAATCAGGAGAACGGAGAGGGCGATGAGCAACATCGTGACGCGAAAAATCCGATCGGCCCAATGGACTCCGGACCGATCGGAGATGAGGGGGAGCGAGGAATCAGTACTTGATCTGCCCAATTGCTTTATCTTCCATGGTGACCACTTCCTTTGGAAGCGGCGCGTAAGTGAGCTGCGACGCCATCGCCTGGCCGTCGCGAAGCATCCATTTTAAGAAGTCGACAATCGCTTTCCCTTTGGCCGGGTTGGAGATCTGCGCCGGGATCAGAAGCCAGGTAAAGCTTGAGATCGGGTAGGCCTCTTTTCCGGGAGGGTTGGTGATGGAGACCCGAAAGTCTTCCGGCATCTTGGCCGAAGCCGCCGCCGCGGTGACCCCCGCCAGGTCGGCCTTCACAAAAGCCCCCGACTGATTCTGGACCTTTCCAAACGGGAGCTTGTTCTGCTCGGCATAAATCAACTCAACATAGCCGATCGAATACGGTGTCTGCTTGACCAGCCCGGTGACCCCTTCATTCCCTTTTCCGCCGAGGCCGACCGGCCATTTGACCGCCGTTCCGACGCCGACCCGCTCTTTCCACTCGGGACTGACCTTGGCGAGAAAATCGACCCAGACATAGGTCGTCCCCGATCCGTCCGAACGATGGGCCACGATGATCGGCTTGTCCGGGAGTTTGGCGCCGGGGTTGGCCTTCGCGATCTCCGGATCGTTCCACTTCGTGATTTTTCCGAGGAAAATGCCGGCCAGCGCCTGAGCGGTTAAGTTGAGATCGGATTGAACGTCCGGAATGTTGTAGGTCGGGACGACCGCGCCGAGGACGGTCGGAAAGTGGAGGATCTTGGTCTTGGTCTTTTGGAGCTGCTCATCGCTCATCGGACCGTCGGTCGCGCCGAAATCGACCGTTCCCTCGGAGATCTGCCGAATGCCGCCGCCGGAGCCGATCGATTGGTAATTGAAGTGGACATCGGGATGCAGTTTGGCATATTCGTCAAACCACTTCGAATAGATCGGATAGGGGAAGGTGGCGCCGGCGCCGTTGATCAGAAGGGATTCAGCCGAGACTGGAGCGATGAAAGAGATCAGGAACAAGCTGCTTAAAATTATTTTTTTTAACATAAGTCTCCCAGTTAATGTTAAATCGATTTTATTTCGCTTCCGTTGCGAAGTTGTTAAATCCGTGTTAACAGGTTTGACGTTCACTGGATACAGAAGCCGTTCACCTATTTTTATAATCCAGTAGTTTCAGTAGCTTATCGACACCTGCGGGGTCCACCCCAGAAAGCCTTCTGGGTCTCTATGATCTTGCGATAGAACGATATTTTATTTGGATCACGTGCTGATTACGCCAATGTTAACTCGCTGTTAAATGACGCCGGGAGAGGGTCTATTGATTTCAAGCTTGAGTCCGCGTTTAGGCCAGGATTGGAAAATGGACGGTGAAGGTCGTCCCTTGGCCCGGCAGGCTTTTCACCGCAATTTCTCCCCGGTGAGATAAGACAATCCATCGACAGATCGACAGCCCCAGACCGCTCCCTTTGGGGTGGAGCGCGCGCGCAGATTCGGCACGGTAGAAGCGGTCAAATATTTTGGGAAGGTCTTCCGGGGTGATTCCGATTCCGGTATCTGAGATGTTGATGAGGATCTGTTTCTCCCTGCGCGAGACCGATACGGTGATCCGCCCTGTGGGGCCGGTGTAGCGAATGGCGTTCTCGATCAGATTTGAAAAGAGCTCCCGCAGGCGATAGGTGTCGCCATAGAGAAGCGGTTCATCGGTTGAATCGAGTTCCAGAGAAAGATCCCTGTCCGCGGCAAGAAGTTTCATTTGGGAGACAGTCTCCTGAAGGAGAGGGGTCAATAAGACCGGCCCCATCTCGAGCCGCGCCTCCTCCAGGTCCGCCTTAGAGAGGAGAAAGAGATCTTCTACGATTCGGGAGATCCGGTCAATTTCTTCCAGGGAGCTAATGATCATTTCTTTATATTCGTCTTTAGAATAATCTTCGCTCAGCGCCAGCTCCGCCTCCCCCTTTAAGATCGTCAGCGGGGTCCGAAGCTCGTGGGAAGCGTCGGCGGAGAATTGGCGGATCCGTTGAATCGACTCCTCCAACTGGGCGAGCATGGTATTAAAAGTTTCGGCCAGGCGCGCCAGCTCGTCCTCTCCAGGATGGATCGGAATCCGTCTGGAGAGGTCCCCCGCGGTAATTTTCCTTGCGATCTGCGCCATCGCATGAACCGGACGCAAAGCCTGGTCTGCAATAAACCACCCTCCGATTAACGCGACCACCAGGGCCGTTGGAAGGGTCAGAAAAAGAATGAAGCGAAGCCGGCTCAAAACCTCATCGACCTGTTTTAACGATCCTCCGACCTGGAGCACATGGAGGACCTTTCCTTGGGTAACGACCGGTCGGGTCATCACCCGGATGGTGTCACGGCCGGGGTACGAAAAACTTTCGAACGTTGGTTTTTGATGAAGGGCGTTCTCAAACGACGGGGCGCTCAATGGAACCGTTCGCTTTGGATGATTTTTCGACCGAATTTCCATCTCCCCATGGGGGGTATAGAACCGGAAGAAGTTCGTGAAGAACTCCGGATCATCGGTTCCTTGTAAGAAATCGTCGGCCGTGAACGGCTCGGTTGATTGGGACTGTTTCAACGAAAGACGTGCGAGGGCATCGGCGGTCAAACGGAGGGAGAGATCAAAATCGGAGGAGGCATTTTGGGAGAGTCTGAGATAAAGAAGAATTCCGAGAAATAAGAAGACCCCCCCCAGGATGCCTCCATACCAGAGGGCCAGGCGGTTTCGAATAGAGGAGGGACGCGAGGCTGGCCGCCAGGCGTTAAGGTTTAAGGACATAACCAATGCCCCGGACCGTGTGAATCAAAGGACGGTTAAAATTATGGTCTATTTTGTTTCGGAGGTAGTTGACCTGGACGTCGATGACATTCGTCGCGGTATCGAAATGAATATTCCAGACGTGCTCTGAAATTTCCGACCGGCTGAGGACACGGCCGGGGTTTCTCAGAAAATATTCGAGGAGCGCATATTCCTTGTTCGTTAAGGTGATCTTTTGATCGGCACGATAAACTTCGTGTGAGATCAAATGAAGGGTCAAATCGTCCGCCGTAAGCAGGGTGGTCGGTCCACTCCCACCCCGCCGCAACAGCGCGCGAACCCGTGCAAGCAGCTCCACTATGGCAAAGGGCTTGACTAAATAATCATCCGCCCCGAGGTCTAATCCCCTGACCCGGGTCCGGATCTCCGATCGCGCCGTCAGGATGAGAATGGGAACCTGGTTTCCCTGCTGCCGTAGGAGATGGAGAACCTCCAGTCCCCCTTTCTGAGGGAGCGTTAAATCGAGGATGACCAGATTGTAGGGCACGATGTCAATTTGATCGAGGGCCGACTGGCCGTTCGGAGCGATGTCGACCTGATAGCGCTCTTTTTCGAGCACACGTCGAACAAAACGGGCCACCTTCTCTTCATCCTCAACGACCAAGAGTCGCATGGGCGCGATTGTAACATACTCCGAGAGTTAATAAAATCAGCGCCGATCGGGCTCTGGGAATCGACCCCTCTCGAGGACGACCCTCTCAGAAGATTGATTCAGTTCCCTTCTGTTGTTTTGGGATTGAGGTTTGCCTGCACCCGGTCCTGATCAACCGCGTTGCACCAGCGGCCGACCACGACGGTGGCAACCGCATTGCCGATTAGGTTGGTCAGCGCGCGCGCCTCCGACATGAAGCGGTCGATCCCGAGGAGCAGCGCCAAGCCGGCGACCGGCACCTCTCCGACCGCAGAGAGGGTTGCCGCCAGGACAATAAACCCGCTACCGGTCACTCCCGCCGCTCCCTTGGAGGTGAGCAACAGCACCCCCAGCAGCGTCAGCTGGTGGGTGAGATCGAGCGGGGTGTTCGTCGCCTGGGAGATAAAGAGGGCGGCCATCGTCAGATAAATCGCCGTGCCGTCGAGATTAAAGGAATAGCCGGCGGGGATCACCAGTCCGACGACCGACTTGTGAACGCCGAGTGATTCGAGCTTCGTCATCATCCGAGGGAGGACCGACTCGGAGGAGGAGGTTCCCAACACGATAAAGAGCTCTTCCTTCAAATAGCCGATCAGCCGTGTGATGCGAAAGCCGTGCAGGCGGGCGACAGCGCCGAGCACCCCGAAGATGAAGATCAGACAGGTGCCGTAAAAGGTTCCCATCAGCTTGGCGAGCGAGGCAAGCGAGCCGACCCCGTACTTCCCGATGGTAAAGGCCATCGCCCCGAAGGCCCCGAGCGGGGCGAGCTTCATGATGTAGCCGACGATCGTGAAGAGCAGGTGCGAGCTCTCCTCGATGAGCCTGAAGATCCGCTTGCCCCCCTCGCCCAATCGGTGCAAGGCAAACCCGGCGAGAATTGCAAAGAGGAGCGTCTGCAAGATATCTCCCCTCGCCAACGCGCCGACCACACTCTCCGGGATAATATTCAGCAGAAACTGGGAGAGGCTCTCGATTTTCCCGGGGGCGGTGTAAGCCGAAATCGCCTGGGTGTCGAGCGAGGCCGGATCGACATTCATCCCGGCCCCCGGCTGAATGATATTTACCAATACCAGGCCGATGACCAATGCGACCGAGCTGAGGAGCTCGAAGTAGAGTAGGGCGAGCGCGCCGGTTTTCCCGACGGTCTTCATGTTCTCCATCCCGGAGATCCCCAGGACGACCGTACAGAAGATCACCGGCGCAATGAGCATTTTAATCAGTTTAATAAAAGCCTCTCCGAGCGGCTTCATGGCGGCGCCCGCCTCCGGATAAAAATGTCCGAGGAGAACGCCGAGGAGGATGGCGGTGATTACCTGAAAATACAGGGACCGATAAAAGCGGTTCTGACTCATTTCATCTCTCTCCTCCGGTTCAACAGCGTTTCTCCCCCTGGATTGCCGTGAATCCGTTTCAGCGCAATTATACCCTGATTGGCTGATCAAAGGGTGGATGCATTATGTGTGGGTCTCTCTGAAATATTAAATAAGTTTAATCCCTTTTTAACGGTTTTCTAATGGGCATTAGGTTAAATTTTTATTCGGTTAGAGGTTGGCGGTCGTTCACAATAACAAACGGACAGGACAGAAGTTCGGGACGGCAAAAACCAACAGGGAGGTGAATATAAAAGTATCTTCTCGGAAAGCCCATGGAGAAAGAAAGAGACGGGATTACAGAAAGCCCGATCTCTTCCGCCCATGGGCCCTATTGCCTCTTTGAAGATTCTTCTTCCTTCACTGGGTCCTTCTCACGAGTGGAGAGGGACAGAGTGAGGGACGGTTAAAATTACTTCCGGTATGTTTTCCAAAATATCGTATATGCCTTCCTTCAGCTGATCACAAGGATGTTCCGGCGCCTCGTCCGGCGTGGCTGCTTGCGCTGAACCGTGGCTCTGTAATCAGACCCACAAGGTGGATGATATAAATGAAGATCAAATCGTTTGTTTACATTGTCGCGGCCGTCGGCCTCATTCTCGGGATGACCTTCCTCATTCATGAGAGATCGGCCTCTTCAGGCACCCATTTAAAGCTGGAGAAGGGGTTGCGCAAAGTCTCCGTCCAGGTGATCAAGCCGATCATCCAAGATCTCGATATCAAGCTGCGCTACCCGGTGAACATTCAGGCGGTCTACCAGGCCAATATTCTCCCAACGGCGGTGAGCGGTTTTTTGATGCAGGTTGATGTCGACAAGGGAGACTTCGTGAAGAAAGGCCAACTTCTTGCGACCATCAATCCTTCAGAGGAGGCCGAGAATGTCAAGCATGCGGAGGAGGCGGTTCGGCAAGCGGAGGCCAACTATAAAAATGCGGAGCTGAACCTGCAACGCTACCGTGATATGCATAAAAAGGATTTTGTGTCTCAACAGGATGTCGACAATGCCGAGCTCGCCTTTGAAGTTGCGAGGACCAATTGGGAGAAGGCAAAAGCCGATCTTCGCGGAAGACAGGTCCGACTGCAGTACACCACTTTAACCGCCCCCTTCTCCGGCTATATCACCATGCGCTATCTCGATCCCGGCGCAATGGTGGCGCCGAACAGCAACCCGCCGATCATGACGTTGATGAAGATCGATGCCCTCCGCATTCAAGTAAATGTCGCCGAGCAAGAGACCCATCTCATCCGGCTCCATCAGAAGGCGGAGTTCTCCGTCGACGCCTTTCCGGGACGGCTCTTTCGGGGGGAGGTTACCCGGTTCGCCCATGCGATTGATCCAAATTCGCGGACACTGCTGGTGGAAATCGATCTCCCGAATCCCGATCTGGCACTGAAGCCGGGAATGTATGGACGGGTCAGCCTGGTCGTCGACCGCCATCCCAAGAGTCTTCTCCTTCCGGCGGAGGCGATCCAGGTTCAAGAAAGCGGGGCTTCCATTTTTATCGTGGAGGACGGAAAGGCGAAGCGGATTCCGATCACGACCGGGTATGACGCGGGCGATTTCCTCGAAGTGACGCGGGGGCTCTCTGGCGGTGAGCGCGTCATCCTCTCCGGACAGGATCTGGTGACCACCGGCACCCCCGTCGAAGAGACCGAGACAGCGCCCCGTCCGCTCGGGGTTCCCACGGCTTTATAATCAATGGACCTCATTCTTCTAAACCCAGAGATGTGACGAATGTTTTTGACAAAGGCCGCATTAAAGAATCCGATCGCCATTTTTTTCCTTTCCATGGCAATCATCCTCCTTGGAGCCATCTCCGTCAGTGAGCTCCCGATTGACCTCTTTCCGAATATCAGCGTTCCGGTCATCATGGTCGGGACCCTCTACCCCGGCGCCAATCCTTCTGATGTCGAACGGGCGGTCAGTTATATTATCGAGCGGGCGGTCAGCGGGGTGAGCAGCCTCGATCATGTGTCGTCGACCAATAAGCAGGGGCTCTCCGTCGTTCGGGTCTGGTTTAAGTGGGGGGCCGACATCAACGCGGCCGAATTGGAAGTTTCCCAGATGGTCCAGTCGGTCATGAAAAATCTTCCCCAGGGGATCTTTCCGCCGTTTATCGTTAAATTTGATATCTCCAATATTCCGATCGCCTCCGTGACACTCAGCGGAGAGGGATATGATGAAAAATATCTCTATGACCTTGCCTTCAATACCATTGAACCACAGCTTGAATCGCTGCCCGGTATTTCTGCGGCGACGGTGAAAGGAGGAAAAGTCCGTGAGATTGATGTGGAGATTGATCCCAACCTGATGCGGGAGCGGGGGATCTCGGTGCTGGATGTGGAGAAAGCGGTCCGAAACGCCGACCTGATCTTTCAATCGGGAGATATCAAAATTGGAACGCTCGACTATAACGTTTTCACCAACAGTCAGATCTCCGCGGTTCAGCAGCTGAATCAAGTGGTGGTCCGGGTCGCCAACGGCACCCCGATCCGGATTAAAGATATCGGGCGGGTGAACGACGGCCATCAAATTCAATTGAACGTCTCCCGGGTGAATGGGACCCGAGGGGTCTACATGGATATCTATCGCCAACCCGGGACGAATACCGTTCAGGTGGTGGACCAGATCAAAGAGGCGATTCACCATCTGAACGGGGTTCCTCCCGGGGTGCAGCTTAACGTCACCTTTGACACGTCTATCTATATTCGGAATGCGATTGAGAGCCTCAAGAACGAGGCGCTCCAGGGAGCGGTCCTCACCTTTATTGTGATCCTTCTTTTCCTCGGGAGCATGAAGGAGACCCTCTTTGCCGCCGTTTCAATTCCCCTCTCGGTTTTTGTCGCTTTTGTCTTTCTTTATTTCACCGGCGGAACATTGAACACCTTCACCCTCGGCGGGCTGACCTTGGCGATCGGGCGGCTGATCGATGATGCGATTGTTGTTCTGGAGAGCATTCACAAGCATGTGGAAAAGGGGGAATACCCGATGGAGGCGGCGCTGGCCGGGACCCGCGAAGTGGGACTTCCCGTGTTGTCGGCGACGTTGACCTTCATGATTGTTTTTCTCCCGGTCGCTTTTATCACGGGGGTCGCTAAATATACCTTCATGCCGCTCGCCTTAACGGCGTGCGCTGCGATGGGCGCCTCCTACTTTGTTTCGATGACGGTCATTCCTGCTTTGGCCCAGCGTTTTCTGCGGGCTGAAGGCCATGAGCAAAAACGGGCCGGCCCACTCAAGCGCCTGCTCAAGGGATCGCAACGTCTTCTCGATCGCCTTGACGAGAAATATGAGCGGGGGGCCGCTTGGGCAATCCGACGGAGGGTTCCGCTCATTTTTGGAATGGCGACGATTTTCTTCCTCTCGCTCGGTCTGCTGAAGTTCATCGGCACGGAATTTTTCCCGGAAGCGGACGAAGGACAATTTCGCGTGATTGTCCGAAACCGGATCGGAACCCGGCTCGAAGAGACGGAGAAGGTGGTGGAGAAGGTAGAGAAAATGATTCGAGAGACGATTCCTCAAAAAGAGGTTTTGACCCTCCTCTCGAATATGGGATCTCCTCGGGCGGGGCGCTCCGCATTCTACAGTACGAACACCGGGCCGCACTCCGGTTATGTCATGGTCTACCTGGTCCAACCGGATCAGCGGAAGAAGAGCGTCTTGGAATATGTCAGTCTGCTGAGGCCCAAGCTTGAACAAGCCCTCCCCGGAATTCTGGTCTCGTTTGACACGGGAGGGGTGGTGAAGAAAATTCTGAACTTCGGCTACAGCGCCCCAATCGATGTGGAGCTGAGGGGGTATGGTTTCGAGCAGGCGGCCTCCACGGCAAGACAGCTTGCCTCGGAGATGAAAAAGATTCCCGGCTTGACCGATGTGATGATCAGTCGGGAGGAGAACTATCCTGAGATCGATATTAATGTCGATCGGGAAAAGGCTTCCCTCCTTGGTATCGATGAATCTCAGGTCGCGCATGCCGTCCTCTCCTCCATTTTCGGAAACCTCTCCGGGGCGCCGATCTTCACCGATCCGGCGACCGGAAATGAATATTACGTGGTGACCCGGCTGCAGGAGCCTTTCCGCAGCAACCTGGAAGATCTGGAGAACAACATCTTTTTTATCAACAATGGTCAGCCGGTTTTCTTGAAGACGGTCGCGCGCCTACAAAGAGGCTCCGGGCCGGTTCAGATCGAACGACGATACCTGCAACGGGTGATCGATTTAACGGCCAATCCCGCCGGCCGCGATCTCGGCTCGGTCGGAGAAGATCTCAAAAAACAACTTGCGACCGTTTCACTCCCGACCGGTTTTCACCTCGCCTACCGGGGGCAGATGGAAGAGCAAGAGAAGACCTTTAAGAGCCTTTTCTTTGCAATGGGCCTGGCCGTTCTCCTCATCTACATGGTGCTGGGATCGCAGTTCCGCTCGTTTATCCATCCGCTGATCGTCCTGCTCACCGTGCCGCTCGGGCTCACCGGTGTTTTTATCACCCTTTATTTAACCAATACCACCCTCTCCACCACCTCCTTGATGGGAATCATCATGCTGGTGGGGATTGCAGTGAGCAATGGGGTTCTTTTAATTGACTATGCGAACTTCCTCCAGCGCCAGGGGGTTGCGCCGGCGGAGGCGATCAGCCGCGCCGGCCGGGTCCGGCTCCGCCCGATTTTAATGACCTCCCTGGCGACGATCTTCGGCCTTCTCCCTTTGGCGTTGGGATTAGAGGTTGGAAGCGAGGCGAACGCGCCGCTCGCCCGCGCCGTGGTCGGGGGGCTTCTGGTTTCGACCTTCCTTACCCTTTTTCTGATTCCGGCCCTTTACTCTCTAATAGAGGAGCGGCTGCGAAAGCGTTTCGGCCCACCCGCCATCGGGCAGGCCGAACCGATCCACTCGGATGGTGGGGGAGCGGCATGAAGCGGGCTCTTTTCTTCGTCGGCCTGCTCATCCTGTTGACCGCCGCGAACGTTGGAGCGGAGGAACCGCCCACGCTCAGCTTACAGCAGGCGATCACCAACGCCCTTCAGAACCTTCCGGAGATCCGGGCCGCGCAGGGAGGATTTCAGGCGGCGAAGGCCGGTGAGGCGTTCGCTCAGTCGAACTATTATCCCGATATCCATTTCTTTGCCGAGGATCTTGAAGGAACCAATAACCAAACGCGATCGAGTTATCTTTCGCTCCCCGGGATTCCGAGGACCGGCCAACCGGGCCGCTCTTGGGATGCCTCCAACAATTTTCTCGGCGGATTCGTCGTCAATCAGGTCCTCTACGACTTCGGCCGTCGGTCATCGCAACTGAAGACGAGCGAGGCGGGGGCACGGGCGGCCGGCTATACGCTGGAAGTGGCCCGGCAAGAGGCGATTCTCAATGTAAAGGAGGCCTATTTCGCCTACCTGGCGATCCAACGGTTGATCGCGGCCGATCAGGCGTCGGTGGCCAAACTCGAAAAAACGTTGGAGATGACGCAAGAGGGTTATGCAATCGGCCTGCGTCCAAAGATCGACGTCTCCACGGCCAAAACCAACCTGATCGATGCGCAGACCGTCTTGGTTCGGGCGGTCGGCCAGCTCAAGAATGCCACAGCCTCCCTCGACCATGCGATGGGGTTGGAGACGAACCGGCCCTACAAAGTCGAAGATATCCTCGCATATGCGGAGCCGCCGGGAACTTTGGAGAACTTTCAAAGGCAGGCCTATGCGCAACGCCCCGATCTGAAAGAGCGGCTTGCACAGGAAGAGGGGGCGCGGGGCGAAGTCGAAGGGGCACGGAGCAACTTCTTTCCATTTCTGGTCGGGAGCGGCAGTGTGAACGCCCGCGGAGCGGACTTTCCGTTCACCTCCAATTGGGATGTGGCGGTGATCCTCGATTTTCCGCTCAATTGGTTTCGGGTCCGGCATCAGGTCGATGGGGCAAAGGCGCATCTGACCCAGGTTCGTGAACAAACTGAAGCGGCGCGGCAAAAGGTCGCGCTGGAAGTGGAGGAGGCGTATAACGATATGCAGTCGGCGCGGCAGAGGATTCCGCTGGCCCAACAAAATTCGACCGAGGCGAAAGAGCGATTGGGGATTGCGGAGGGGCGCTACAAAGGAGGGGTCGGCAATATCATCGAGTTCATCGATGCGCAGACCTTCTTGGCGGGTGCAGAAACCGGATATATTCGGACCCTCTATGACTACAACCAGGCGGTGGCCCACCTGGAGCTGGCGGTCGGGGGATCGCTCACGAAGTGATCCGGATCTGTTCAAAAATGCCTGGCCGCTCCCATTCACTGTTTTTAACAAACGAGGGGAGCGGCCAGGAATAACACTTCGTGCTTTTCCTAGAACGACAACTGAGCGCGGAGGCCGATGATGTTGTCTTTGAAGGTTTCGGTATCTCCGGTGGAGACGCGAAGCAGCTTCTGAGAGAGCATCGTGTCGTCGATCGCCACAATCAGCTCTTTGGAAATATCATAGCTGATGCCGGCATTGAATTCCGTCGTCTTGCCCGCATTGGTCGTGGTGTTCGGCTTGATCGTATAGAATCGGCCGAAGACGCGGAGTGCCTCGATTCCCGGAATTCGCACCCATGCCCAGGAGCCGTAGCCTTTTGCCTGATCAAAGCGCGGACCGGAGGTGCTTGCTCCCTTGGAGCCGCTCGCACTGCCCGGTGTCGTCATGATCGCCAGGGCGGGGCTGTTTCCCTCTGATTTATCATCGGCCAGCATATATTCGGCGGCGATTCGGAAGATTTCATGCGTATACATGGCATAGAAAATTTCCCGGGTCGGGTTCCAGCTCTGGACGCCGTTGTGGACCGTCTCGGCCAAACCAAAAGCGGAGAGGGTTAAGCCATGAAGCACGTTCAGATCGATCCGCCCCTGGCCTGCATAGCCCCGTCCATCGACGCTGTTGTTCTGATAGCCTTCTCCATTGGAGAACATGAGATGATAGCTGACCAGATTATTGAGGATCCCTCCGATCGCGGAGACCCCCAGGTCGGAGGAGGTCAACACCCCCTGCTCATCCCAGAAGGTGGGGCGCAAGAAGCGGAGTGTCCAACGCTCCTCCGCGGTTGCGATCCAGGGAGTCTGGGTGAGCCCCGCCCGAATCATCAGCTCGGGAGAAAACTTATATTGAGCATAAACGAATTTAATAAACATATTGCCTCGGCCGGCGCCGCCATAACCGGAGAGACCAAAGGGGGATCCCTCGGTGCTTCCGTCCGGTCGGACGGTCATCTGGTCGGTGGTGATCCGGAAGGAGAGCTGGTCATTCACGTCTTTGGTGAGGGTGAAATAAACCCGGGTGAAGTGAAATCCATCGGCCAATCCCCGATTGGTTTTTCCTTGACCCGGACTAATATCTTTGTCCGATGACGTATCCACCAAATCTCCGGAGGCGTTCGTGAAATCGAGATAGGTGAGATTGCTCAGGCTAAATCCATTTCCAAGATCTACGGCCCAACTCAATGTGGGGCCGATCAGCATCAAGAGCGAGGCTGCGGTAATGACGAATACCGAGCTTATTTTCCCCAAAAATTTCCTTAAAGTGTTCTTCATCTAGTCTCCTTATTTTGATGGGTTTCGTTTACCGGAACAGGTGCGGCCTGCTTGTCACTCCAGGTCCTCTCTGGGGCGAATGAGGTCGTTATTCATCTGGATTGGGGAATGATAATGAAGCGGTCCGCGATAGACGATGGCGTTGCTTAGCCGATCGCCCGAGCGACTTCTCTTCGGATCGCCATCAATAAGCTGGAGATTTGCTCTCTCTTTTTCTTCTGCTTCTGTCCCATCTGATCAACCTTCACTGTGATGAGTTCATAACGGAAGGCGACAGGAAGATAGCCGATTTCGCCTTCAAAAGACAAGGTCAAAATACGTTGTTTGAATCACGCGGGGGTTACCGGTTTGTTAAATAGATGTTAAATGCGTCCCGAAGAAGGATGGAGCGACGGGGGATAATAAGCCCCGGGATAAAGATCGGATAGACGAAAGAGAATAAGAATTCATAGAAACGAATCCCTATCCGGTCGCTTCTTCCGGCGGGTGGAATTTATATCCGACTCCGCGGACGGTGATCAAAAAGCAGGGATTCGCCGGATCGGGCTCCAACTGTTGCCGAATGGAATGGATGTGGACATCGAGGTTGCGCGCCTCGATAAATCGACTCTCTCCCCAGAGCAGGGAGATCAGCTCGTCCCGTTTAAATACTTTATCGGGATGCTGCGCCAGGTGTTTCAAAATTCCAAACTCAATTCGGGTGAACCGGAGAAGCCGGCCGGCCATTCGAATTTCATGGCGAGCGGTATCGATGACGAGCGGACCGCTTCGAAGGAGAGGGTCTGTTTTCTCATCCGAGGCCATTCGTTTTCGCCGGAGGAGGGCGCGGACGCGGGCCATCAGCTCGCGGAGGCTAAACGGCTTGGAGAGATAATCGTCCGCGCCCGACTCCAGCCCATGGATCCGGTCGGCTTCCTCCGCCAGCGCGGTGAGGATCAGAAGGGGAATAGTCTCGGTTTGCGGGTCGGCTTTCATCAGTCGACAGATGTCCCATCCGCTGAGGCCGGGAAGCATCAGATCGAGGATGACCAGGGCCGGCGGCTGTCGTTTTGCCTCGAAAAGCCCCGTCTCGCCGTCGGGTGCGGCGCGGACGCGGTAGTGGTGCCGGGTCAGCTCCTTTTTCAGAATCTCGATCATGTCGAGATTGTCCTCGATGATGAGGATCTCCTCCGACTCCGTCCTCTTTTCTGCTGCATGTGGTGGCATCATCTTAAGTGGCTCGGGGATCAATTGTGTTCCCGGAAAACATCAAGCCGGTTTCTTGGCCAGATTTCTCGTTCCCCGCATCGTTTGGAGCAGACGGTCGAGGTGGCTCCAGACGAGCGCCCGAATCGAGGAGGGAAGAAGCGGTGTCGAAAAGAGAAGTGCTGCATAGATCGTCCAATAAAGGGTGGTCAGGAGTGCCAACGCTGTAAATGGCTGCAGGACGATCGTATGACGAAGGAGCGCCAGCGGCGCGGCCACCCCGCCGGCGAGCAGAATCGTCCCGGAGAGGTTTGCCCAAGGGAGAAAACGTCTCCAGGAGACGGCCATCCGCTTTTGAATCTTCCAGAGCATGATCAGCTTCCCAAAATAGACCGTGATCACCGCCGTGAGGGCCGCCCCGGTCAGTCCGGCGGTTTTGATGAGAACGATGATCAACCCGACCGTAAGGAGAGATTTTAAGACCGTTGTCACGAGGATGAAGCGGATCTCGGCATAACAGCGCAGCATTCCATCGGAGAGAAGCGCCGCCGGCAAGATCGTCAGGACGGAGAGCTGAAACAGAGGGATGCTCTGGCTGTATTTATTTGTGAAGAGAAGGGTGATGAAATCGGGGGCGATTAAGCAGAAGAAGAAGGCGGCGGGAAAGAAGAAGAGGGCGAGCCGCGCGGTGACATCATGCCAGAGCGCGAGGCGCTCCTCCCCCGATTCCGACTTGAGCAGCGGGGTCATCCGGACCATCAAGACCTGCGTTGCCGGGGTGTAGATAAAATCGACGATCGGAAGCTGCATGATTCCAACCGAGTAGATCGCAAAGGTTGCCGGATCGAAGAGGTTGCCGACGACATATTGGTGAAGGTTCTGCTGGATGATGTCGACCAAAACCGCCACCCCAAACGGAAGGGCATAGGCCAGCTGCGTTTTAAGGCGGCCGGCATCAAAGAGAGAGAGGGGAAACGCCACCGGCGTGATGACGCTCCGGATGGTAAAGATCGCCGTCGCAAGGAATCGAATCATCGCGAAGGCGATCAATCCTGAGACGACGGATGAGAGGGAAGGATCGATCAGAAGCGGAACGATAATGAAAAGGCCGCGAACGATCTCGGAGAGAAAAAAGGCGGCCGAGCCGGCGGCCATCCGCTGCTGGGCGATCAAAGTGGTTTCCAGATAAGACGACCCGAGCATCAACAAGGTGAAGAGGGCCAGCTTGGGAATGAACTCCCCGAGCGCCGGGTTGGAGAAGTAGAGCGCCAGTCCGTTTCCGCCGAGGAGGACGGCAACGGCGGCGAGCCCCCCCGCCGCGGTGACGAAGAGCGCCGATTGAAAGACCCAGGCCGATCTTCGCGCCGGGTCCTGCGGAATGAAATAATAAAGACTCTGAACCATCCCTCCTTGCAAGATCAAATAGAGGGTGGTGAAGACCAGGAAGATCTGTTTAAAGGTGCCATACTCCGCCGGAGCGAGATTCCGGGCGAGGAAGATCGGTATAAAAAAGGTGAAGAGAAAAGAGGCGGCCCGTCCCACAATCAAGATCAATGTCTCTACATGAATCGATCTGTCTTTTGTTTCGAAAGCGAATTTCATGAACCAACTCCTTTTCAACGCCTCCGCGTTCGATACGGAAGAGCGGAAATAAACGGTTAGGGGGCGAAAGAGAGTTCACCAAAGGTCTCTCCTCGGTTGGGGGAGGTCTGAAGCATAAAGAGGCGAGACTTTTTTTGCGGAGAGGCTCCTTTCAACCCTGATCGCATGGGTTTCGTCCGTTCGTCGTGATCGCTTCAAAAAGCGGCTATAGACGCTGGCGGCGGCATAGAGGAGAAGCATTGCGCCGAAGAGATAGAGAAGGAGCTCAGGGAGGTTCATGCTGTTCCGCCATCCGAGCAGAGAGGGAAAGGTCTGCACGACGAAGTATTGTGCCACGTAGGTAAATAGAGAGATTCTTCCAAAGAGGGCGAAGAGACGTTCCATCGGCCCGAATTTTCCCTGGACCTCAATCTTTTGAATATAGTAGGCCAGAATCAAAAAAAAGATTGCGATATAGAAGGGAAGGAGAGCGGAGAGCTTCTCCGGATAGAAAACCATTCTCAAAATGCCGCTCAACGGACTCTCCGGATGGCGCTTTCCCCAGGCCCAGAGACCGACCATCAAAAATGAAAGAAGGAGCAGCGGCGCGATCCTCTTTTTAAGTTCTTTTACGAAACCCTCCGTCCGCCCGCCCCGGACGGCCTGCCCGAAGCGGTTTCCCAACACCGTTGCCGTCAGAAAGAGACCGAACAGCGGAACCATCGGATAGGTGTCGCTCAACAGATGATTGCCTTGGAAATTCACGCCGAATAAGAATTCTCTCACCAGAAGAAGGGGGGCGAAGCCGGTGGGCGCGAAGGCAATGGGCGCGAAGCCAATGAGAAAGAAGAGAGCGAGTTTCCAGAGGGAGAGACAGGCGATGCCGATCAGGAGGCGGCCGGCGGGTCGGACCTTCACAAAGAGAACCGGAACCACGATAAAGAGAATCGCCAGCGTATCGGTGACATACCAATAGTGCAAGAACGCCGACGCAAAAGAGCTCTCCTGACGCAGCGGGTAGGTCCCCGCTGCGATGAGAAGATGGGCGAAGAGGAGAAGTTGGAGCGCCCGTTTGAAGTAGCTCTGCTGAATGCGTCGGAAGTCCGACGCGGTCGCTTCGAAATAACCGAGAAGCATTCCGCTGATAAAGGTAAAGGCGGGGGTTCCCAGATTGGTTATTTTGGACAAGATCAAAACAAGCCGTTGATTGAACTCCGAATCGTTCAGAAGGATGTGACTGTGGCCGAGGGTAATCAGGCAGATCAGGAGTCCCCGGACGACATCGATCGCACCGATACGCCTCTGCGGGAGGGTCGGGCTCGTCGGAACGGCCGGACGGTGAAGCAACGTTGGAAGATTTAAGGACCCCATCATGAACACCCTATTGAATGCAAACCGCCTCTCATGAGACGTTCCGCGCGGCGCGCACGGGATGAAGGAGGATTTGGCGAGGGGGGTGCTTCTTGTTGATGTGAGGCCAACGCATCCGGTTGATCAGAATCACTGGATCAATCATGTCGCCGCAGGAGACACAGCGCCACATGAGCTGCGCCGTACGCCCGGGCGCGTCCAAAAATCGATCGGCCACCATCATTCCACAACAACGTCTGCAGGTCATTTATCGGATCCTTCTTGAAGGTCGTTTTCGGATGCGATCCCTCTCTTTGTTTTTTCATTCTAAACGCTGCCTGTTATCGCCGAATCAAGTCGATGTTAAAGGGCTGTAAATTCTTTCATAAAGTCTGTCGGCGCTCATACGGCCGGGCGCGTCTTCTGGGACACTGGGTGGATCAAATGGATCGGCGGTGCTGCGACCGTCTGACGATAAAGCGGACACCACCGATACAATCGGGAGGTGCAATAATCGGCGAGTTCAAAGGAACTCGGCTCAAAGGCCGATTCGGTCGCGCAGCAATGGGACGTTCCGGCGATGCTCCTCATGGTGTTGAGATAAGGGCAGGTCATTGTGTGGCTCCTTCCGGTTTATCGCTCGTGTTATCGTTCCGTTCCTTGCTTCGGCGTCATCAGCGATCCGATGATCAGGAAAGCATCCTCCTTTGTTTGTCTATTTATCCCCTTTGGTTCTTACCTACTTCAATTGAAACAAAACGATGTTGGGGGAAAATCAACGGAGGGTGAATTTCTTGTTAAGCGGGCGAATGGGATCGGTATTGTTACTTGGAAGAATTTTTTTTCTAATGAATATGAAAGAGGTTGACAATCGCTCGGTTAATAGTCTATAAAGTCTATAGGGAATACAATATGCTCTCTAAAAAAGCAAAATATGCACTCCAAGCATTGACCCTCCTGACCAAGGAGTATGGCCGGGGTCCCATTCTGATTTCAGAGCTGGCGGAAAAGGAAGGGATTCCCAAAAAGTTCCTCGAACTGATTCTGCTGACCCTAAAGAACAAAGGAATACTACAGAGTAAAAAGGGAAAAGGGGGGGGCTATTTTCTCGGTCGTCCGCCCGACAACATCACCTTGGGAGAGGTGATTCGAATCTTGGATGGACCGCTTGCGCCGCTCCCCTGTGTCAGCCAGACCGCCTATCGTCGGTGTGACGAGTGTCAAGATGAAATCAACTGCGGCATCCGGTTGGTCATGAAAGAAGTCCGCGATGAGACCGCCCGAATCTTGGATGGGACGAGCTTGGCCGATTTGCTCAAGAATGTCGAAATGCAGACCGCGAGGCGGAAAGAAGCGCTGATGTTTCACATCTGAAATTTTTTTGACCAAATTAATCTACTTTATTGATCGATTGAATGGAGGATTCCATGGATCGGAAAAGAGCGGCTGGAGAGGATGGAGAGATCGACCGGGAGATCCTTCTCGCGGTTAGAAATATTCGATACGGATCGGTCGAGATCGTCATCCACGATTCGAAAGTGGTTCAGATCGAGCGCAAAGAGAAGGTGCGATTCGATCCGGTCGGCAAATCAGAGAGATCGGATCGGCAAGGCGCGTTTTAAACGAATTGAAGCCGACCAGGCCGCTGGAGGCCACTTGTATCTTTGTTCAGAGACTGACCGGACCACCGGAGGGACTGACGTCGAATAAGGAGTATTGGTAAATGACCTCTTTCCGCATCTTTGTTTTGACAGCAGCGCTTCTCTTCATGACGGTCGAGTTCGTCTTCTCGCAGGAGGACGGGGCCTCTTCCTCGAAATCGGTTGAAGAAAAGGTCGATCATTTGGATCAAAAAGTACGAATTTTGGAGCGGCGTTTTGAATTACAGCAAGAGGGGGTGGCGGAAAAGACAGCGGAAAAGACAAAAGAGGGGCCCAGTTTGGTTTCCGGGAAAGAGGGGTTTTCGATTCAATCGTCCGACGGCCAATTCCAGCTCAGATTTCGAGGGGTGATCCAAGCAGACGCGCGATTTCTTCAGCCCGGCGCAGATACCTTCGTTCTCAGCCGTGTTCGGCCGATCCTGGAAGGGACCCTTTATCGTAATATCGACTTTAAAATCATCCCCGATTTTGGGCAAGGGAAAACAGTTATCCAGGACGCCTATTTCGATCTTCGCTTCCTCCTGTTGGCGAACATCCAAATCGGGAAGTCGAAAGCGCCCTTTGGGTTGGAACGCCTTCAAGCCGATACCGACCTTCGTTTTGTCGAGCGGGCATTGCCGACCGACTTGGTTCCCAATCGAGATATCGGTCTGGAGCTTTATGGAGAGACACCCAGCAGCGTTTTTGCTTATGCAGTCGGTGTCTTTAATGGTGTCCCAGACGGTGGTAGCGCCGACATCGATAGTGACACGAACAAAGATGTTGTCGGACGCATCTTCCTTCAGCCCTTTAAACGAATTAACTTTGAGCCGATTCAAGGGTTCGGTGCCGGCATTGCCAGCAGCTATGGAGTGACACACGGAACCCTCACAGCCGCAGGGCTTCCCTCCTACATCACGGTCGGTCAGCAAGTTTTTTTTCAATACCGATCAGGAACGACAGCCACCTCCGCCACCCTCGCAGACGGGGCCCGATTCCGAATTTCGCCGCAGGCTTATTATTATTGGGGGTCATTCGGTCTGATCGGAGAATATGTCCGCTCCTCGCAAGAGCTCCGAAGAGATCCGGCGACGGAAAAAGTCAAGAACACTGCCTGGCAAGCGACCGTCTCCTACTTACTGACAGGGGAAAAAAATTCTTATGGAAGCGTCTCTCCGCTTCGTCCATTCGATCCCGGATCGGGGAAATGGGGTGCTTTTGAAGTGGCTGCCCGTTATAATGTGTTGACCGTTGACCGGGATGCCTTTCCTCTTTTTGCCGATCCGACCAAGTCGGCGCGAGAGGCGAAGGCAAAGGCCGCCGGGGTCAACTGGTATTTGAATAAAGTGGTGAAGTTTATGTTCGACTATGAGCTGACTGAATTCGAGGGGGGGGCCGTCAGAGGGAATCGTGAAAAGGAAAAGGCCTTTTTGGGCCGATCCCAGATCGCATTTTAACCGGATGATAGACACGCTCGTTTAGGAGATCGATCATGTCAAATAAAGTTTGGCTCTTTATTCTCTCCAGCCTCCTGGTAGCGTTTGGGAAAACCCAAACGCTACCAGCGGCGGACATCATGCTGCTGAACGCTTCCTATGACCCCACACGGGAGCTTTATCAAGAGTTCAACACCGCCTTCTCAAAAAAGTGGAAGGAGAAAAACGGACAGAATGTGACGGTCAAACAATCCCATGGCGGATCGGGAAAGCAGGCGCGCGCCGTCATCGACGGCCTCGAAGCCGATGTGGTCACCTTGGCGCTCGCCTATGACATCGATGCCATCTCGGAGAAAGCCGGTCTGCTTCCGAAGAATTGGCAATCGCGTCTTCCGAACAACAGCGCGCCCTACACTTCGACGATCGTCTTTTTGGTCCGAAAGGGAAATCCGAAGGGGATCAAAGGTTGGGAAGATCTCGCCAAGCCGGGGGTCTCGGTCATCACCCCAAACCCGAAGACCTCCGGCGGCGCGCGGTGGAATTATTTGGCCGCGTGGGGATATGCGCTGAAAAAGAACGGCGGGGACGAGGGGAAGGCGAAAGAGTATGTGACCCAGGTCTATAAGAACGTGCCTGTGCTCGACTCCGGCGCGCGGGGGGCGACGACGACCTTTGTGGAACGGGGAATCGGAGATGTGCTGATCGCCTGGGAAAATGAGGCGCTCCTCGCCATCAATGAGATCGGCAAGGGAAAGTTCGAGGTCATCGCGCCGTCGATCAGCATCTTGGCTGAGCCGCCGGTCGCTCTGGTCGATAAAGTGGTCGACCGGCGCGGCACCCGGGCGGTGGCGCAAGCGTATCTCGACTATCTTTATTCGGAGGAGGGGCAGGAGATTGCAGCGAAGCATTTTTACCGGCCGCGGCTTGAATCGGTTGCGTCCAAACATGCCGATCAATTTCCGAAGGTGACCCTCTTCACCATCGACGAGGTCTTCGGCGGCTGGCAGAAGGCGCAAAAGACCCACTTTGCCGATGGCGGCGTTTTTGATCAGATCTATCAGCCGGGCGGCTAAGCGGTCGGCTCAGGAGCGGGGGGGAGGGTCCGGGGCCAGCCGGATCGTCCCCCCCCCTGACGGGCACCCTTCGACGAGGCTCAGGGCCGGCGTGTTGAAGGAGCCGATTTTCCCGAAAATGTTTTAAGGAGCGCGGTTTAGATGGGCTTCAAACAAAAGAGCATCCTTCCGGGGTTTGGACTGGCAATGGGGTTTACCCTTTTTTACCTCGGATTTATCGTCCTGATCCCCCTCTCCACCCTTTTTCTCCGGACGATGACGCTGAGCTGGGGACAGTTTTGGGAGACGATCGCCTCCCCCCGGGCGTTGGCCTCCTACCGGTTAAGCCTGGGGGCGTCGCTCGTGGCGGCGCTGGTGAATGTCCTCTTCGGGCTGCTCGTCTCCTGGGTGCTTGTCCGGTATTCATTTCCCGGCAAGCGGATCGTCGACGGATTGGTCGATCTTCCTTTTGCCCTCCCGACCGCGGTCGGAGGGATTGCGCTGACGACCGTTTACTCCAGCAGGGGATGGATCGGTCAATATCTGGAGCCGCTTGGAATCAAAGTGGCCTACGCGCCGCTCGGGGTGGTCATCGCATTGACCTTTATCGGGCTGCCCTTCGTCGTTCGAACGGTGCAGCCGGTCTTGGAGGATTTTCATCCGGAGTTCGAAGAGGCGGCGACCACGCTGGGGGCGAGCCGCTGGCAGGTCTTCTTCCGGGTGATCTTGCCGACCCTGATGCCGGCGCTGCTCACCGGCTTTGCGCTGGCGTTTGCGCGAGCGCTCGGGGAGTACGGCTCGGTGGTCTTCATCTCCGGCAACATGCCGATGCGGACGGAAATCACCCCGCTGCTGATCATGACGAAGCTGGAGCAGTTCGATTACGCCGGGGCGACGGCGCTTGCCGTCGTCATGCTGGGGGTGTCGTTCCTCCTGCTCCTGGCGATTAATCTGCTCCAGTGGTGGAGCCGAAACCGCCTCGCGGCATTGTAGCAACCCTATCACGGTAGGAGAGAGGATGTTTGCATCAGGCAGGGTGAAGGGAGGCGGGGGGAGCGTGCTGACCCGGGCACAGACCGAGCCGTGGGTCGTCCGATGGCTGCTGATCGGGCTGGCGCTCTTGTTTCTCGGGATCTTCTTGCTTGTCCCGCTGGTGGTGATCTTCGCCGAGGCGCTTCAAAAAGGGGTCGGCCTCTACCTCGCTTCATTTCAAGATCCGGAGGCCTGGTCGGCGATCCGGCTGACGCTGCTGACGGCGGGAATTGCGGTGCCGCTCAATTTAATTTTCGGCATTGCCGCGGCCTGGGCGATCGCCAAGTTCGATTTTGTCGGTAAGAATGTCCTGACGACCTTGATCGATCTTCCCTTTGCCGTCTCTCCCGTGATTGCGGGGATGATCTTTGTCCTTCTCTTCGGCCTCCAAGGATGGCTCGGCCCTTGGCTGCGGGATCACGATCTTAAGATCATCTTCGCCGTTCCGGGGATCGTCCTCGCCACGATCTTCGTCACCTTCCCCTTCGTGGCGCGGGAGCTGATTCCGCTGATGCAAGCGCAGGGGACTGAAGAAGAAGAGGCGGCGATTGTGCTTGGGGCGAGCGGCTGGCAGACCTTCTTTCGGATCACCGTCCCGAATATCAAGTGGGGGTTGCTTTACGGCGTGATCCTCTGCAATGCGCGGGCGATGGGAGAGTTCGGAGCGGTCTCGGTCGTCTCGGGGCATATCCGCGGGCTGACCAACACCATGCCGTTGCATGTCGAAATTCTCTACAACGAATATAACTTCGTCGCCGCGTTCGCCATCGCCTCGCTCCTGGCGATGCTGGCGTTGGTTACGCTGGTGGTGAAGCGGTTTATCGAATGGAAAACAGAGCGGCAGGGGACGCCGCGCGGCCCGCATTGAATCAATGAATCTTTCAATATCGATCCGAACCCCTTCCCATCTTTTCTCCAGCCGATCGACGACCTCGGTCGGCGGAGCACTCCGCACGGGCCCCCAAAAGGGATTTCTCCTGATCGTCCGGCGCATCGCTGCGCGGTCTCAGGCCCGGCGTGAAAAACTCCTTTTGCACTTTTTTCGCCTTTGGTTTAAAATGCCGAAAGGCCCATGCAGGGAATACCGTAGAATCAAAAAGGGGACGATTCAATGAGCATCGAAATTCGTCAGATCACCAAACAATTCGGCGAATTCTATGCGTTGAAAGAGATTAATCTGACGATTGCCACCGGCGAGCTGGTGGCGCTGCTCGGCCCCTCCGGCTCCGGCAAAACGACGTTGTTGCGGATCATGGCGGGGCTCGAAAGTTCCGACGGCGGGGTGATCCTTTTTCACGGGGAGAATGCGACCGACCGAAGCGTTCGCGACCGGCATGTCGGCTTCGTCTTTCAGCACTATGCCCTCTTCAAACATATGACCGTTTTTGAGAATGTCGCCTTCGGCCTGCGGGTCCGTCCCCGACATAGCCGCCCCTCGGCGGAGGAGATTCGGGCCAAGGTCCACTCCCTGCTTCAGCTTGTCCAGCTCGATCGGATGGAGCGGCAATATCCCTCGCAGCTCTCCGGGGGGCAGCGGCAGCGGGTGGCGCTCGCCCGGGCGCTGGCGGTCGAACCGAAGATGCTTTTGCTCGACGAGCCGTTCGGCGCGCTCGATGCCAAGATCCGGCAGGAGCTCCGACTCTGGCTCCGTCGGCTGCACGATGAATTACACATTACGAGTGTTTTCGTCACGCACGACCAGGAAGAAGCGCTGGAGGTGGCCGACCGGGTCGTCGTCATGAACAAAGGGCAGATCGAGCAGGTCGGCACGCCGGAAGAGGTCTATGATCATCCGGCCAATCCATTCGTCTATAATTTTCTCGGCAATGTAAATCTTTTTCACGGACGGGTCGATGCGGGGCGGATCCAGATCGGCCCGATCGAGATCGACGCCCCGGAGCATGCGGCCGTTCAAGACGCCCCCGCCGTCGCCTATGTCCGTCCCCACGACATCGAAATCAAGCGGCATCGCAACGGCCAGCCGGCGATCGCGGCGACGATCCGCCATATCCATCGGGTCGGCTCGGTGGTCCGCCTGCAGCTCCACCGGCAGGACACCGGCGGGATGATCGATGCGGAGTTGAGCAAAGAGCGCTATCTGGAGCTGGGGTTGAAGGTGGGGGAGGCGGTCTTTGTCCAGCCGAGGCACTGGACTGTTTATCAAGGTGAAGGGATCTAATGTAATGATCGGCTCGACTCGCCGCCCGGCCGGAATGCCGAGAAGGGTTTTCCGGATCTGATCTGAACGTTCGTTCTCTCTCTTTTAATTAGGTGTCCTGTCTTCTGGCTTTCATCTCTCCAAGTCCTTCTTCTCTTCCAACCGGTACATCATTGAGACCTAGGTCGAAGGCATCGAAGGATCATCCTCCTGATGTTCCCAAGTCGATTTTTTCGGTCGGTCTAAGGTCGAATCACGATCCGGTTCCGAGAAGCAGCAGGAGCAAGATCGCCACCCCGATTCGGTACCATCCAAAGGGGGTCAATGTGTAGCGGGTGAGGAGCTGAATAAACGATCTTACGGCGAGCCAGGCGGCGACAAACGAGACGACAAAGCCGACGGCGAAGAGCGGGATATCGGAGGCCTGCAAGAGGGCGCGGTTTTTGTAGAGGTCATAGATGGTGGCGGCGAACATCACCGGGACGGCGGCGAGAAAAGAGTACTCGGCCGCCGTTTTTCTTTCGGTCCCGAGAACCATCCCGCCGACAATGGTCGAGCCGGAGCGGGACATCCCCGGCCAGAGGGCCAGACATTGGAAAAGGCCGATCAGCAGCGCATCTTTCGGTTGCAGCGAATCGAGCCGCTGTTTGTCCGGCTTGGGGAGAAAACGCTCGGCGAGGAGGATGCCGACGCCGCCGACGGCGAGGCCGATCGCCACGGTCGTGGTGTTGAAAAGATGCTCTTTGATAAATTTGTGGGCGAGGAAACCAAACAGAAGGGCCGGGGCGGTCGTCAGCCCCAGGAGGAGAATTCCGTTGAAACCGTTGAAGCCTTTTTTGCCGGAGAAATCGAGGAGGTGAAGAAAACGTTCTTTGTAGACGACGACGACGGCGAGGATGGCGCCGAGCTGGATGAAGACTTCAAAAGTGGAAGCCTTGGCCCCTTCGAAGCCGAGGAAATGTCCGGCGATGATCAGATGGCCGGTCGAGGAGACCGGAATAAATTCGGTCAATCCCTCCACCACGCCGAGAATGACCGCGTTCACCAAATCTGTCATGCCGAAGATAAAACCTCCCGGTCCGATTGTACTTGCAACCGGCCCGGTTCGTCAATGGAGATTCGGCGCGGTTTAGCGGGCCACGAGATGCTCTTCTTCTTTCATCGCGCCGACCGTATTGAAGGAGCCGATGGCGCGAAGATCGCCCATGACCCGTTGAATCGATCCCCAATCGCTCCAGTAAACCCCGCGCACCGGCAGGACCGCCAATGCGTTCAGATCGATTTGCGGAAAGCGCTCCAGCAGCGCTTTAGAGAAATTGACCGATGGAATCTCTCGATAGAGCGCTTCGGCGGCGGCCTCTTCCCCGGAGGTTCCGAGGATCTGCAGAAGCTTCTCCATCTGACCGGTCAACTCGGGGGCCGCCGCGCGGGACAGTTCCCAGAGACGGGCCACTTTGGCCACCAGGATCATCGTGTTCCAAAGCCCCCCTTGGCGGAGCAGCTCGGCGGCGACGAGCGGCGTCGGTTTTTCAATAAACCGGGTCACCTGCCGCGCCCCGGAAGGGGCTAACTTCGGGAGTGCTTCTCCCGGAAGAAGGTAGCCGTATTCCGTCTCCGGTCCGGTCGGCCTCATGCCGAGGAGGATCAGACGGGAAGGCTCCTCCGCCACGAGACGGAAGGCGAGATCGACATGGTCGCTGAAGAGCCCCTCCTCGCGGACATAATGATCCGACGGGAAGATCGCCACGGTCGCTTCGGGAAAGTGCTTGTATGCGTGCAGCAGCGGGAGGAGGATGCCGGGACCGGTCTCTTTGTTCTGAGGCTGGAAGATCACCGTCCCGCGGGAGCGGCCGGCGAGCTGCTGCCAGACCTCCTGGAAGCGGAGGTGTTTCCGGTCGATGATGGTGAAAATCTGCCCCGGCGGGATCAACCGCTCCGCCCGTTGGAGCGCCTGCTCCAGCAGAGAGCGCTCTCCGGTAAAGGGGACATATTGTTTCGGCAGGTCATCTCCGCGCCATTGGCGGATCAGCGGCTGCAGCCGCCGTCCCTCTCCTGCCGCCAAAACGATTCCGCATCGATCGGTTCCTTGAAGGTCACGCATCTCTTTATTCCTCCTGTCGGTTGGGGGCTTCTCCATTTTAATCACCTTCATTTAAGCAGACCGACATTGCAGCGGGGTCAAGCTTGTGTAAACAATTCGTTAAAGGGAGCGTTCGGAGACAATAGGGAAGTCGGCCCGTTCTCTTGATTTTCTTTGGGTTCGCTTTTGAAGGGGATGCCGAGAGGAGACCTCTCTCTTCCCCGACGCAGCCGATTTGGCCCCCTCGGTGTTTCCAGCATCGGGGAAGAGGAGGTAGGATGAAGCGGCTTCCGGTCATCGCGGAAGCAGGGTCATCTTCCCCCGGCGCTGTCACGGTGGGATAAGCGTG